>NZ_BAABFP010000006.1 GCF_039541115.1 Angustibacter luteus | reverse complement strand
GAGGAGCTGTCGGTGATGGCGGCCCAGCTCCGCACCCAGATCGCCCGCTTCACCTACTGACACCACAGTCCGACCAGACGACGACGTCCGAGGAGCCCGCTGATGCCCCGCATCCCGCGCCTGCTGCGCACTCCTGCCGTGCCGGTACGCCGGTCGCTGGCGCGCGCCGCTGCCGGGCTGGGCCGACTTCCGCGCCCGGCTCTTCGTCGCTCGGCTCTACGTCGCTCGTCCCGGCCGGTGGCCGGTCGGCGTGGGTTGGGGTTGCGCAGCAAGATCCTCGCCGTCGGCGGTGTCGGGGTCCTGTCCGCCGTCCTGGTCGGTGGTAGCGCGTTCGTCGCGCTCGGCGACCTCGCCGCGACCACGCAGCGCCTCGAACGGCTGCAGATGCTGTCCTCGCAGCTGCAGGAGGTGCGCTTCGCGAACGCGGACATCCTCGGCTGGCAGGCGTCGTACGCCTGGGACGCACGGCGGCGCACACCGGCGGTGGCGCTGGCCGATGGCAGTGAGAGCCGGGCCAACTACCTCAAGGCCGCCGACTCGGTGCGGAACACGTTGGCGCACATGCCGACGGCCGACATGACGGACGACGAGCACGCGGCCTTCAACCGGATGTCGGTGCTGTGGAACGAGTTCTTCGCCACGGACGACTCCATCAAGACGATGTACTCGCTGGGCGACGCCCAGTCGGTCGACCGGGCCGAGAGCACGATCCTCGGACCCGAGCGCAACACCTACCGGCAGATTCTCGATGCCACCGACGCGCTCGTCATCTCGGTGGCGAAGCGGGTGGACGGCGAGGTCAGCCGCGCCACGGCCGACGCCCGGCGAGCCCGGCTGGTCGTCCTGGTCGTGGTCGGTGGTGCCGGCCTGGTCGTCGCGGTCGCAGCCTCGCTGGTCTCCGCTGGCATCGTGCGCCGGGTCGGCGCCGTGCGGGACAGCCTGGTGGCCATGGCGGGCGGCGATCTGACGGCCCGCTCGGCCGTGGCCGGGCGCGACGAGGTCGGCCAGATGGCCGCAGCGTTGAACGAGGCACAGGAGTCCGTGCGTGTCGTCGTCGAGCAGGTCGTGGACTCGGTCGAGCAGGTGGCCGCCTCGTCTGCGGAGCTGTCCGCCTCGGGTGAAGCCGTCGCTGCCGGCGCGGAGGAGGCGTCGGTGCAGGCCGGCGTCGTCGCCGCGGCGGCTGAGCAGGTGTCGCACAACGTCCAGACCGTCGCCGCCGGTTCCGAGGAGCTGGGCTCGGCCATCCGCGAGATCGCGGTGTCCGCCAACGAGGCTGCGCGGGTCGCTGCGGACGCCGTGACGGTGGTCGAGTCCACCACCGCCTCTGTCACCCAGCTCGGGTCCAGCTCCGTCGAGATCGGCAACGTCGTCAAGCTGATCACCTCGATCGCCCAGCAGACGAACCTGCTGGCGCTGAACGCGACGATCGAGGCGGCTCGGGCGGGTGAGGCGGGCAAGGGCTTTGCGGTGGTGGCCGGCGAGGTGAAGGAGCTGGCGCGCGAGACCGCAGCGGCGACGGGTGACATCGCCCGCCGCGTCGCGTCCATCCAGACCGACACGGTCGCCGCGGTCGCCGCGGTCGAGGAGATCGGCGCCATCATCGCCTCGATCAACGACTACCAGCTGACGATCGCCTCGGCGGTGGAGGAACAGACCGCCACCACGCAGGAGATGACCCGGAACGTGACCCAGGCGGCGTCGGGGTCCGGCGAGATCGCCTCGAACATCGGTGGGGTGGCCGCGGCGTCGGCGTCCACGACCGAGGCGCTGGCCACCTCCCGAGCGGCGGTCGCCCAGCTCTCCACGATGGCCGAGCAGCTGCGCGCCAGGATCTCCCGCTTCACGTACTGACCCCGGGCGCAGGTTCCGGTGTGGCGCGCGCCACACCGCAACCCCCGAAACCATCAGGTGGGGAAACGACGCGTCGATCTTGTCGATGATGGCGCGGGACGGTCTCGCGGCACCGGGGACCCATCCACCAGGAGGACGTCGTGTCCGCAGTGACCACGGCAGCATCGACCGAGCCGAGCACGGCCCCAGCCGGGCCGCGCGTGCGTCACGGCTGGTTCGTCAACCGCTCCGTGCGGACCAAGCTCGGTGCTGGGGTCGCGATCGCCCTGGTCGGCCTCGCCGCGCTGATGGCCGTCTCGGTCAACGCCGTCCAGACCCTTGAGTCGAGCAACCAGCGGCTGCTCGAGCTCGGTCGGCTGCAGAGCACCCTGATGGGCGGTGACATGGCCCACGACGCCGTTCGCGGCGACGTCCTGCAGGCGATCCTGTTCGCCGGCAAGCCCGAGGGCGACGAGGCCTCCGACGACCTGCCGGCCCAGTCCAAGACGTTGCAGGACAGCGTCGAGGTCGCCAAGGTCTCCGGCCTGGGTGGCGCGACGGCGGCCGCGGTGGCGGCGGTCGGCCCGGACCTGGACGCCTACACCAGCTCGGCGGCCCGGCTCGTCGGGCTCACGCTGACCAACCCCGCGGCCGCCCAGGCCGCGTACCCGGCGTTCCTGGAGTCCTTCCGGTCCCTGGAGACCTCCCTGTCGGGGCTGACCGAGACCGTGGACCAGGCGGCGCAGCAGGCGACGAAGGAGGCGGACGACGCCAAGTCGAGCGCGCTGCGATCCCTGTGGATCACGGTCGTGCTGACCGGGCTGGCCGTGGCCCTGCTGTCCCTGCTGGTCGCCCGCTCCATCGCGGGTGCGGTCGGTCGGGTCCGGGCCGCCGTCCAGGCCCTCGCCGACGGTGACCTGACCCACCCGACCGGGCTGCGCAGCCGCGACGAGCTCGGTCGGATGGGCGCGGCCCTGGACCATGCGCTCGAGAACCTGCGGGCCGTCCTGGAGCAGGTGTCGGCGTCGGCGGTGTCGGTGGCGTCGAGTTCGGAGGAGTTGTCGGTCTC
>NZ_BAABFP010000005.1:770446-1023876 GCF_039541115.1 Angustibacter luteus | reverse complement strand
TCACTCGGAGGTCCTCGTCACGTCCAGCCCCGAATCGTCACCAACGTCCGTGGTCAGTACAGCTAGCGCGCGCCGACCCGGGCCGGTCGCTCGTCGAACAGGACCTCGACCTCGACGTCCAGCCGCTTGGCGATCCGCAGTGCCAGCCCGCTGCTCAGGGTTGCCATGCGTCCGGTCTCGAGCAGGTAGATCGTGGTCTGCGAGCACGGGCGGCACAGGTACGCCAGGTCTCGCTGGCTGAGCCCCAACCGCTGCCGCCGGCGTCGGATCGCCGCACCTTCCTTGACCTGCATACCGCCCCCTGTCCTCGTGGTCCCCACCCGTGCATTGTGCCCGTTTTGCCCCACTGCTGACAAACGTCACGCTGGACAGTGCAGAATAGTTGTCAGGCTGACAAGCTGGCCCCGATGATTCGGCCCAGGTCAGGCAGTCCGTTTCGCGCCCGATGCGCGTTCTGGTTGTCAGGCCACCGGCGTGTCGTGTCGCCGGCCATCAGCTGGTGCGAGTGCCTGCCCGCCCGTGGCGGCACCAGAAAGGGGTGACGGTGAAGCGCGTGGGGGACCTGCAGCAGCTCGTGGAGCGGAGGCTGCGTGAGCTCGGTGACCACCGAGGGCCGATGCCGACCCGACGGGCGGCCGCCCGTTCGGAGGGCAAGGTGTCGTACGAGACCTTGCGGCTGCTCAAGCTCGGGCAGCACTCCGGGGCCATCTCGGCGGAGGTCGCGGAGGGGCTGGCGCTGGCCCTCGACGTCCCGTTGACGACCGTCCTGGAGGTTGCCGGCCAGCGCATCCCACTCGGACCGTTCGTCCTGCCCAAGCGCGCCGAGACCTTGACGAAGGCCGAGCGCGCCGCGGTGCTGTCGGTGGTCGACGCCATCCTGGGTGCGGCGGGTCAGGACCGGACCGCCATCGAGTCACTGCGTCCCGTGGCCAAGGGCGGCGGCCGGTCGGGCGGGACGCAGACCGGTTCGCGGCAGGCCGGCGCGACGGCACGGCGGGTGCGCAAGGGGCAGGACCCCCTGCGCTGAGGGCAGGGGCGGGCGCATGCGAGGTGATCAGTGAGCTGGTCGGCCTGGGCCGAGCTGCGGCTGCGCCATCCGGACATCTGGGTCCACCGGTGCCACCTGTCCGAGGGAGCGGGCTGGTGGTGCCCCGACGAGCGGATGATCCTGGTGGACGAGCGCCTGGACCAGCGCCAGACCCGCTGCGTCCTCGCGCACGAGCTCGGGCACGTGGCCCTCGGGCACGAGGCCTGCCACGACTACGGGGACGACGCCTGGCTGGCCGGCCGCATCGAGGCGGCGGCTGACCGCTGGGCGGCCGCGCGGCTGGTGTCCCTGGGGTGCCTGCTCGACGCGCTCGTCGCCCACCCGGACGACGTCGACGCGGTGTGCGAGCAGCTGGACGTCACGCCGGACGTGGTGCGCACCCGTCTGGCCATGCTCGACGACGCCGAGCTGGCGAGGTTGGCCGTCCGGCTGGCTGGGCAGGAGCAGGCGGCCTGACCGCTCGACTAGACAGAATAGGTAAGCCTTACCTATTGTCGCCAGGTGCCCACGGTCAAAGCGAAGAAGAAGTGCTGCCGTGACAAGCCGCGCTGCAAGAAGTGCCCGGTCACCCTGAAGCGGCTGGCCGACCTGGGCTACGCCGACCGGGAGAGCCGTCGCGTGTTCCTGGTCATGCCGAAGGTGCCCAAGAAGGTCATGGCGGTGGCGCGAGCCCGTTAGGCCTGCTGCTCGTCGGCGGCGAGCAGCGCGGCGCCGACGATCCCGGCCTCGTTCCGCAGTGCCGCCGGCACGACGGGCGCGCGCAGGTGCAGCAGCGGGAGGAACTTGTCCGCCTTCTTGCTGACCCCGCCGCCGACCACGATCAGGGACGGCCAGAGCAGGTCCTCGACGACGCCGTAGTACCGCTGCAGGCGCGCCGCCCACTCCTCCCAGCTGAGGTCCTCGTTCTCCCGCGCGGACGACGCCGCCCTCGACTCCGCGTCGTGGCCGTCGATCTCCAGGTGACCGAGCTCGCTGTTCGGCACCAGCTTGCCGTCCAGCAGCAGTGCGGTGCCGATCCCGGTACCCAGCGTGGTCACGAGCACCAGCCCGCGCTGGTCCCGGGCCGCCCCGAAGCGGGCCTCGGCCACCCCGGCGGCGTCGGCGTCGTTGACCACGTGCACGCTGCGTCCGACGTGCTGCCCGATCAGCGTGTCGGCGTCGGTGCCGATCCAGGTGGTGTCGATGTTCGCGGCGCTGCGCACCACGCCCAGGGTCACCACGCCGGGGACGGTGACGCCCACGGGGCCGTCCCCGAGGTGCTTCGCGAAGTGCTGGGCGATCTCACCCACCACCTCGGCCACGGCCTGGGGCGTGGCCGGCTGCGGCGTCTCGATCCGCAGCCGGTCGGCCATCAGCTCACCGGTGTGCAGGTCGACCGGAGCACCCTTGATGCCGGACCCACCGACGTCGATGCCGAGCGCGGCGTGGTGGCTCATGCGGTGGCCGCGGTGGGACGGACGGGCTTGGTCATCGTTGACCTCCAGCTCGGCGGAACGGTGGACGGACTAGGGCAGGGTCAGGATCTCGGCGCCGGTCTCGGTGACCAGCAAGGTGTGCTCGAACTGCGCCGAACGGCGGCGGTCCCGGGTCACGACGGTCCAGCCGTCGTCCCACATCTCCCACTCGTGCGTGCCGAGGTTGAGCATGGGCTCGATGGTGAACGTCATGCCGGGCTCCATCACCTCGGCGTACCGGGGCGCCGCGTCGTAGTGCGGGACCACGAGGCCGGAGTGGAACGCCGTCCCGATGCCGTGCCCGGTGAAGTCCCGGATCACGCCGTAGCCGAACCGCTTGGCGTAGGACTCGATGACCCGGCCGATCACGTTGAGCTCGCGCCCGGGGCGCACCGCCTTGATGGCCCGCATCATCGCCTCGTGCGTGCGCTCGACGAGCAGCCGCGACTCCTCGTCGACCTCGCCGACGACGTAGGTGGCGTCGGTGTCCCCGTGGACCCCGATCCCGTCGATCGTCACGAAGGCGGTGATGTCGATGTTCACGATGTCGCCGTCGACCAGCGGTCGATCGTCCGGGATGCCGTGGCAGACCACCTCGTTCACGCTGGTGCACAACGACTTGGGGAAGCCGCGGTAGCCGAGTGTCGAGGGATAGGCCCCGTGGTCGAGCAGGAACTCGTGACCGACCCGGTCGATCTCGTCGGTGGTGACGCCCGGCGCGATCGCCTCGGCCGCGGCCGCCATCGCCTGCGCCGCCAGACGTCCCGCCACGCGCATCCGCTCGATGATCTCGGGGCTCTTGACCTCCGGGCCGTCGTAGGGCTGCGGCCCCGGCTGGTCGACGTACTCGGGACGGGGGATGGACGACGGCACCGCACGACGCGGTGAGATCGTGCCCGGCTCGACACTCAGCAGGGTGGACATGCCCAGCAGTCTAGGAGTCCCGCGCCGAGCCGCTCACCGACGTGCGTCCGGCACCCCGACGCGGCAGGATGGCGCCCATGGGCTCCTTCTACTACAACACGCGCACCAACCAGGTCGAGGAGCTGGCCGACAAGAGCCAGAGCAAGGACCTGCTCGGACCCTACGGCTCGCGCGACGAGGCCGAGCGTGCGGTCCAGACCGCCCACGAGCGCACCGAGCAGTGGGACAAGGAGGACCGCGAGTGGGAGGGCGAGGACTGACCTGAGCGCCCGTCGCGCTCAGGCGCGGTGCTGCTGGCGCGGTGAAGGGCCGCTGATCAGGTCGATCAGCTGCCCCAGTCGCTCGCGCCACCCCGGCCGCGAGCCCACGTCCGGCAACCCCGAGGCGGCGCTGACGAAGTGCTGCGCGAGCTCGAAGCTGGCCGGCAGCTCCAGCCCGGCCAGCACCTCGGGTGCCAGTCCGGCGCCACCGCGCTGGGCCACCTCGGCCGGTCCCGCGGGCTGCGGCAGGAGCAGCCCGTCCGGCAGCACCAGCCCGGTGGGACTGACCGTCATCCGTTCGTGCGCGAGGGCGCCCAGCTCGTCGTCGCCCGCGTCCAGGCTCAGCACGGTCGCACCGACCCGGCGCGCGTCGTCCACCCGTTCGAGCAGGGAGGCCGGAGCGGCGTCGGGGGCGACGACGAAGACCGTCTCGCCGCGGCCGACCTGCTCGAGCCGGCTCAGCCCGATCTTGAGGTGGTCCGGTGCCTGCTGCGGCGGCGCCCACCGCACCAGCAGGGGCGCGACCTGCGGCAACACGTTCAGCCGGGCCTCGTCGTCCAGGTGAGCGGCCAGGTGCCACGGCTCCACCTGCGGTGTGCCGACGAGCAGCAGGTGCCCCGGCCCGGGCGTGCTGCGCACCACCTGTCCCAGGGTGCGCGCCCGCGACCACCAGCTGGTGTGCGACAGGGCGTCACGCAGTGCCGCAACCCGCTCGGTGTCCATGACGCGGATCCTCTCATCCCGGACGTCCGCGTCGCGCGGGGAACGGCTCAGCGGCTGAGCGCCGGCAGCACCTGCTCGCCGAAGACCCGGATCCAGTCCTCCTGGTTGCGTCCGACGTTGTGCAGGTACACCCGGTCGAACCCGAGATCGACGTACTTCTGGATCTCGGCCCGGTGCACGTCCGGGTCGCTCGAGATGACCATCCGGCCCTCGAAGTCCTCGGGGCGCACCAGCTTGGCCATCGCCGCGAAGTCGTGCGGGCTGCGGATGTCGGCCTTGCCGAACTTCATGCCGCCGTTCGGCCACTCGGTCATCGCGTTCTCGAGGGCCTGCTCGTCGGTGTCCGCCCAGGACAGGTGCAGCTGCAGGATCTTGGGCATCGTCTCCGGGTCCTTGCCCGCCTCCTTGGCGCCGTCGGCGAACCGGCCGAAGAGGCCCTCGATCTTCTCCAGCGGGGCGCCCACGGTGATCATGCCGTCGGCGAACTTGCCGGTCTTCTTCGCGTTGATCGGGCCGGCGGTGGCCACCAGGATCGGCGGCGCCTGCTCGGGCATGGTCCACAGCCGGGTCGTCTCCATCTTGAAGAAGCGCCCGTCGTGCTTGACCTCCTTGCCCTCCAGGCTCGCCGTGAACAGCTTGTTGATGAGCTCGATCGCCTCCCACATCTTCAGGCTGCGCTCGCCGGCCTCGGGCCAGTAGCCGGGCACGACGTGCTCGTTCAGCGCCTCGCCGGTCCCCAGGCCCAGCCAGGTGCGGCCCGGATACATCGCCTCCAGGGTCGCCGCAGCCTGCGCCACGATCGCCGGGTGGAACCGGAAGCTCGGGCAGGTCACGCCGGGCCCGAGGTCGCCCTCGGTGCGCTCGCCGACCGCTGTCAGCACGTTCCACACGAAGCTGGCCTGGCCCTGCTGCGGCACCCACGGCTGGAAGTGGTCGGCCGCCATGCAGCCGGAGAACCCGTGCTGCTCGGCCAGCGCGGTCAACGCGACCGCCTCGGTGGGGTGGAACTGCTCCAGCATCGCGGCGTATCCGACGGTCAAGGCGCTCATGGCTTCGACGCTAGTGCCTGGCAGGATCGAGCGGTGGTCGAGGTGAGGGACGACACAGGGGTGGCGGCCCGGTTGCCGGCGACGGTCCGCCGTGTGGTCTCGCTCGTGCCGTCGTTGACGGAGGCGGTGGAGGTGAGCGCGCCCGGTCTCGTGGTCGGCGCCACCGCGTGGTGCACGCACCCGACCGGTCTGGACGTCGCGCGCATCGGGGGCACGAAGAACCCGGACGTCGAGGCCGTGGTCGCGCTAGGTCCCGACCTGGTGCTGGCGAACGAGGAGGAGAACCGTGCCGTCGACCTGGACGCGCTGCGCTCGGCGGGGGTGCCGGTCTGGAACACCCGGGTGCGCACGCTGGACGAGGCGTTCGGGTCACTGAACCAGATGCTCCGCGTCTGCGGGGTGGGGGATCCGGGCTGGCTCTTGGCGGCCCGCGAGGCGTGGGACGCCGTGGATGTGCTGACGACGGGGCAGGAGCGGCCGCGGCGGGCGGCCGTCGTCCCGATCTGGCGCCGTCCGTGGATGGCGCTGGGGGCGGACACCTTTGCCGGGGACGTGCTGCGCCGGCTCGGCGTCGACAACGTGCTGGCGGACTCCGCCGAACGGTACCCGCGGTTCGTGCCCGGCGAGCTCACGTCGCACGACCTGGTGGTGCTGCCCGACGAGCCCTACGCGTTCGGCGTCGATGACGGGCCGGAGGCGTTCGCCGGCAAGGACTGCGTGCTGGTCAGCGGGCGGCACCTGACCTGGTACGGGCCGAGCCTCGTCGAGGCGGCCGGCGTCCTGCGTCGTCAGCTGGAGTCACCGGTCCGCGCCCCCTGAGCGCGCATCGTGGCAACGTCGCCTCACTGGTGATGCGACGTTGCCACGATCTGCCTGGTCAGCCGGACTTGCGACGGAAGGTGCGCTGAACCTTGGCCGGGCCGGTGTGGGCGTGACCGCCGTCGTCCGGGCCGGCGAGCAGGTGCTCGTCGTGCTTGCCCTGCTTCTTGTCCAACGCCTCCTTGAACTTGCGGCGCACGTCGTCCGGGGCGGGATTGTGGTCGGCGTCCTTCGATGATGCGCTCATGCCCCCATCCTGCCGTGGAGGCGGCCGGCCGCAACCCCTTTCCGGGTGGTGGCTCAGGCCTCGAAGGACTGCGCGGCGGTGGGAAAGGCACCGCTGCGCACCTCGCCGGCATAGTCCTGGGCCGCGCGAAGCAGCTCGCCGCGCAGGTCGGCGTACTGCTTGACGAAGCGGCCCATCTTGCCGCCGCGCAGGCCCGCCATGTCCTGCCAGACCAGCACCTGGGCGTCGCAGTCCGGGCCGGCGCCGATGCCGATCGTCGGGATGTGCAGGACCTCGGTGATCTGCGCTGCGACGGTGGCGGGGACCATCTCCAGCACGACCGAGAAGGCGCCGGCGTCCTGCAGCGCGCAGGCGTCCTTGACGATCTGGTCACCCTGGTCGCCGCGCCCCTGCACGCGGTAGCCCCCGAGGGCGTGCTCGCTCTGCGGGGTGAAACCCAGGTGGCCCATCACGGGGATGCCGGCGTTCACCACGGCCTCGACGTGCGCCGCCACCGGCCGCCCGCCCTCGAACTTCACGGCGTGCGCCAGGCCCTCCTTCATCATCCGGGTGGCGGAGGCGAGCGCCTGCTGCGGCGACGACTGGTACGAGCCGAACGGCAGGTCGGCGACCACCAGCGGACGTCGGGCCGACCGGGCCACCGCGCGCACCATGGGCAGCATCTCGTCGAGCGTGATCGGCACGGTGGTCTCGTAGCCGAGGACGTTGTTCGCCGCGGAGTCACCGATCAGCAGGACGTCGATCCCGGCCTCGTCGAAGATCTCCGCGGCCATCTGGTCGTAGGCGGTGAGCATCGTGAAGCGCTCGCCGCGCTCCTTCATCTGCTGCAGGTGGTGCACCCGGACGCGACGGACGGCAGGCCCGGACGACGCGGGGCCGGCGCCGTAGGGGGCGGGCTGCTCGTCCGGTGTGGTGTCGCTCACGAGGACTCCTTCGTGGTGGCCGGTGTCGCCGGATCGGCGGACAGGCGGCTCGACTGGTCCGCACCCGTGGTGGGCGCGGCGGGTGACGCGCTCTCGCGCCAGCGGCTGGTGACTGGCAGGCGGCGGTCGCGCCCGAAGGCGACGGCCGAGATCTTGGGCCCCGGAGCGAACTGGCGGCGCTTCCACTCCGCCCGGTCCACCAGCGTGACCACCTGGTCGACGACCTCGGCGTCGAAGCCGGCATCCAGGAGCTCGGAGCGCCCTTGGGCGCCGACCACGTAGTGCTCCAGCAGGTCGTCCAGCAGGTCGTACGGCGGCAGCGAGTCCTGGTCGGTCTGGCCGGGGCGCAGCTCGGCCGACGGCGGTTTGGTGATGGACGAGTCGGGGATCGGCGGCACCTGTCCGAGCCGGACCGCCTCCGCGTTGCGCCACCGGGCCAGCTCCCAGACCAATGTCTTCGGGACGTCCTTCAGCGGGGCGTAGCCACCGACGCTGTCGCCGTACAGGGTCGAGTAGCCGACCGAGAGCTCGCTCTTGTTGCTGGTGGCCAGCACGAGGTGCCCCTCGCTGTTCGAGACGGCCATCAGGATCACGGCCCGGGCGCGGGCCTGCAGGTTCTCCTCGGCGACGCCGGTCAGCGACAGCTCGTGCTGGAAGGCGTCCACGACCCCCGCGATGGGCTGCACGCGGTAGTCGGCGCCGATCCGCTCGGCCAGGTCGCGGGCGTCGTCCCGGCTGTGGTCGCTCGAGTAGACGCTGGGCATCGAGACCCCGACGACCTGGCGCCCGCCGAGCGCGTCCGCGGCCAGCGCCGCCACCACGGCGGAGTCGATGCCGCCGGACACGGCGACGACGACCGAGGCGAAGCCGTTCTTGCGGACGTAGCCCGACAACCCGGTGACCAGGGCGCACCAGACCTCGCCGACCGGGTCCAGCCGGGGCGCGCACGGCGCGGGCCGGGGGTCGGCGAGCCCCTCCGCGGGCACGGCCTCGCTCAGGACGACGTGGACGACGTCCGCGACCGGGTCCTGCTCCGCCTCGCGGGAGTCCAGCTCGAGGTCCACGACCAGCAGGTCCTCGGTGAACTGCGGGGCCCGGGCGAGCACCTCGCCGTCCGCGGTCACGACGACCGAGTCGCCGTCGAACACCAGCTCGTCCTGCCCGCCCACCAGGTTCAGGTACGCCAGCGTGCAGCCCGCTTCGGAGGCCCGCCGCGAGGCGAGGGCGAGGCGCGTGTCGTCCTTGTCCCGCTCGTACGGCGAGCCGTTGAGCACCAGCAGCAGCTCGGCACCCGCCTCACGGGCCTTGGCCACCGGACCGCCGTCCTGCCACAGGTCCTCGCAGATGGCGAGGGCGACGTCCACCCCGTCCACCCGGACGACCGTCAGGTCGTGCCCGGGCACGAAGATGCGGAACTCGTCGAACACCCCGTAGTTGGGTAGGTGGTGCTTGGCGTAGCGGGCGACCACCCGGCCACCGTGCAGGACGGCGACGCAGTTCTGCGGCATGCCCTTGGGGACGCCGGTCCGACCGTCCTCGGAGACGCCGTCCCCGTCGGTGTCGGCGTCCCGGCCCTGGGCACGATCGAGGTAGCCGACGACGACCGGCAGGTCGCCGAAGCCGTCCTCGGCGAGCTCGGCGGCGAGCCGGTGCACGGTGTCGCGGGACGCGTCGACGAACGAGCGGCGCAGCGCCAGGTCCTCCACCGGGTACCCGGTGAGCACCATCTCGGGGAACGCCACCAGCTGGGCCCCGTCGGCGGCGGCGCGGGCCGTCCACTCGCGCACCATCTGGGCGTTGCCGGCGAGGTCGCCGAGGACAGCGTCGACCTGGGCCAGAGCGAGTCGCAGCTGCGGCATGACCCGAGCCTATGCGGGCTCAGCGCGGTTGGACGACGAGGGTCTGGGCTCCGTTGCCGACCAGCCCGGCCCGGTCGTGCAGGGTGGACGTCGCCAGCCCGGCTCCGGCGGGGTCGAGCTGGGAGCGGGCGGAGAGCAGCAGCCAGTCGTCGACGGGCTCGCGGAGCAGGTGCACGGTGAGGTCGATGTTGACGAAGGCCCAGTCGTCCCAGGACAGCTCGGCGCTGATCCCGTTGCCCGAGTCCGCGACCAGGCACGCCCGCTGCAGGCCGGTCAGCGGCTCGTCGTCCACCAGCGGGACGCGCGGTCGGGCCCAGGTGGCCGCGGCGCCCGGACCGGCCAGCTCTCCCGACGCGAGGTGCCAGTCCAGGTGCTCGGCGTACGGGAAGCCCCACTGGGTGAACGGGGGAGCGGACTCGGGGGAGGTGGTCGGGGGCGTGCTCACCGTCGTCGGGGTCGGTGCGCCGTCGGGCAACCGGACGAGCCAGGTGCGCGAGCGCAGGGTCGGGCGGCCGCCGGCGCTGAGCTCGGCGTCGACCAGCACGGCCGTGCGACCGCCGCGGACGACCGCTGCCCGCACCTCGACGTCCCCGACCGGCACCGGCCCGAGGAAGTCCACGACCGTGCGAGCGGCGCGCCACGAACCGGTCGCCTGCGCGTCGCGGGCGGCCTGCTCGCTGCGGTGGACCAGCAGCGCCGAGGGTGGCCCGCCGTGCATGTGCTGCGCGGACCACGGCCCGACCGTGGCCGGCGTCGCGGCGTACCGGTCGCCGCCGGTGCGTGTGAAGAAGGACTCCGCCATGCCCGCGACCGTAGCCGCTGCGTTCCTGCGGGTGGGTGCAGGAGTGGGGTGCGGCCAGGAGGCCGCGACCACCACCACGTCGCCGCACCCACCGGCGCACGAGGCCGAGCAGGGAGTCGCGACGCACCGCCCGGTGCACACGCCAGCGAAACGTCGCGCACCTAGGATGACGCGCATGGACAGGCAGCAGGAGTTCGTGCTCCGCACCATCGAGGAACGAGACATCCGCTTCGTGCGGCTCTGGTTCACCGACGTGCTCGGCACGCTCAAGTCGGTGGCGGTCGCCCCCGCCGAGCTCGAGGGCGCTTTCGCCGAGGGCATCGGCTTCGACGGCAGTGCCATCGAAGGGTTCGCCCGGGTCTACGAGGCGGACATGCTCGTCAAGCCGGACCCCAGCACGTTCCAGGTGCTGCCCTGGCGCGGCGAGAACCCCGGCACCGCCAGGATGTTCTGCGACATCCAGCTGCCCGACCAGACGCCGTCGTTCGCCGATCCGCGCAACGTCCTCAAGCGCGCCCTGGCCAAGGCGTCCGACCTCGGCTACACGTTCTACACCCACCCCGAGATCGAGTTCTTCCTGTTCGAGCGGGGCAGCGCGCCGGGCCAGCCGCCGGTCCCGGTCGACCAGGCGGGCTACTTCGACCACGTGCCGCACGGCACCGCGCACGACTTCCGCCGGCAGGCGATCGGCCTGCTGGAGTCGATGGGCATCTCGGTCGAGTTCAGCCACCACGAGGGCGCGCCCGGGCAGAACGAGATCGACCTGCGGTACGCCGACGCGCTCACCACGGCGGACAACATCATGACGTTCCGCGCGGTGATCAAGGAGGTCGCGCTCGAGCAGGGCATCTTCGCCAGCTTCATGCCCAAGCCGTTCGCCGAGCACCCTGGCTCGGGCATGCACACCCACCTCTCGCTGTTCGCGGGCGACGGCAACGCGTTCCACGAGGCGGGCGCGCCGTACCAGCTCAGCAAGGTGGGGCGGCAGTTCATCGCCGGGCTGCTGCGGCACGCGGCCGAGATCACGGCGGTCACCAACCAGTGGGTGAACTCGTACAAGCGGCTGATGGGTGGTGGCGAGGCGCCGAGCTACGTCTGCTGGGGCCACAACAACCGCTCCGCGCTGGTGCGGGTGCCGATGTACAAGCCGGCCAAGGGCCAGTCGACGCGGGTCGAGATGCGGTCGGTCGACTCGGCGTGCAACCCGTACCTCGCCTTCGCCGTCTTGCTGACCGCCGGCCTCAAGGGGATCGAGGAGGGCTACGAGCTGCCGGACGAGGCGGAGGACGACGTCTGGTCGTTGTCCGAGTCTGAGCGCAAGGCCCTGGGCATCCGGCAGCTGCCGACCAGCCTGTCCGAGGCGATCCACGCGATGGAGGAGAGCGAGCTCGTGGCCGAGACCCTCGGCGAGCACGTCTTCGACTTCTTCCTGCGCAACAAGCGTGCGGAGTGGCAGGACTACCGCTCCCAGATCTCGCAGTTCGAGCTGGCCCGCTACCTGCCGATGCTGTGACGGGGCCGCCCGGGTCCGGGAGCGCGCTCGTCAGCTCGTGGGCTTGTGGTTCGCGAGCAGGCTCTCCTTGTGGGTGCCCTCGCGGTTGATGCCCTTCTCGATGACCACGAGGTTGTGGTAGCCGTGCACCGCAACCACGTGGACGTCGCTGTACGTGGGTTCCCCGGCGTCCACCTGCTCCTCGTAGTTCAGGCCGTCCAGCAGTGCCTTGACCAGGGCCATCGACGTGGTCGGATCGGCCGGGTCGGTGGCGCCTCCCCAGGACTCCCAGTAGGACGTCTGCAGGTCCTCGATGGCGTAGACGCCGTTCTCCGCCAGCAGCGGGTAGAGCGTCTCGAAGGTGGTGCGCACGTGCGCGGGGACGTGGCTGCCGTCGTCGATGATGACGTCGAACGGACCGAAGTCCTCGTGCACCCGGCGCAGTGACGTCGGGTCGGACTGGTCAGCCTGCACGACCGCGATCCGGGGCGCCGACAGCCCGGACTTGTCGTGGATGTCCATGCCGACGACCTGCCCCTGCGGGAAGAAGTCGCGCCACATCCTCAGGGATGCCCCGCCCCGCCGGGCGTTCGAGTACCCGCCGACGCCGATCTCCAGGAGTCGGATCGGCCGGTCACGCAGGTGCTCGAGGTGCCGCTGGTAGTGCTGCGCGTAGCGGTGGATGCCCCACTTGTCCGTGCCGTACTTGGTGGCCAGCTCGCAGAGGTCGACGTCGGGCTGCGGAGCCGTCCGGGCCAGCGTGGTGCGGGCCCGCGCGAGGTCACGTTCGTACGAGGCCCAGACTCCCGCCACTCGGGGAGAGACTTTTCGGGCCAGCGTGCGCAGCGCGTTCCGCGGGGCGCTGCGAGGGTCGCGCGGGGCTGCCACGCGCTGCAGTGTGGCATGCGCTCCTGGCGGCAACAAGACCGCCGACCACGCGACGTCGGACTCGGTTAGCGTGACGCCGTGAACACCCGATCGACGAGCTTGGCCGGCCAGCTCGCCCGGCTCGGCTTCGCCGATCCGGCGCGGGCCGAGCGGTTGATGGCCGATCCGGCCCTGGCCGGGTTGTTCGACCCGTTGGACGACCTCTTCGAGGACGGGCTGCTCGTTGACCTGGCCGGCGCCGCAGACCCCGACCTCGCCCTGCTGGGGCTGCTGCGCCTCATGGAGTCGATGCGCGCGCTCGGCGCCCGGGACCCGGACGACCCGGACGTCTTCGCGGCCGACGTCGGGCACCTCCTGCAGGCCGTTCGGGTCGGCGGCCCGGTGCGCGACCGCCTCATCGCCGTCCTCGGCTCGTCGGCCGCCCTCGGTGACCACCTGGCCCGGCACCCCTCGCACTGGCCGGCCCTGACCGCCGACCAGCCGGCGGCCGAGGAGGAACTGCGGTCGGCCCTGCTGCTGGCCGTCGGCGCCGACCCGACCTCGCCCGAACCGGTAGCGGCGGAGGGCGGCCGACCTGCCTACGACCGCCTGCGGATCGCCTACCGGCGCCGGCTGCTGGCCGTGGCCGGCCGGGACCTGGCCGCCCGCAACCCCATGCACGAGCTCGCCGACGTGGCCCGCGAGCTCGCGGACCTGGCCTCGGCCGCCCTCGAGGCGGCCCTGGCCATCGCCCGGGCCGAGCTCGACCCGGACGCCGTGCCCTGCCGGCTCACGATCATCGGTATGGGCAAGTGCGGGGGTCGCGAGCTGAACTACGTCAGCGACGTCGACGTGATCTTCGTGGCCGAGCCGCTCGAGCCCGCCCGGGACGACACCCCCGGGGACGACGCCAGCCGGGCCCAGGCGGAACGGGCCGCCCTGGTGACGGCGCACCAGCTCGCCGCCGGGGTGATGCGCGCCTGCTCGGCCTCGACCGCCGAGGGGACCCTGTGGCCGGTCGACGCCAACCTGCGCCCCGAAGGTCGGGACGGCCCGCTCGTCAGGACGCTGGCCAGCCACCTCGCCTACTACGAGCGCTGGGCCAAGACGTGGGAGTTCCAGGCCCTGCTGAAGGCCCGTCCCGTCGCCGGGGACCGTGCCCTCGGCGACGCGTACGCGGCGGCCATCGGACCCCTGGTGTGGACCGCCGCGGCCCGGGCGAACTTCGTCGAGGAGGTCCAGGCGATGCGCCGGCGGGTCGAGGAGCACGTACCCGCCGACGAGGCCTCCCGCCAGCTCAAGCTCGGCCGCGGTGGCCTGCGCGACGTGGAGTTCAGCGTCCAACTGCTGCAGCTCGTGCACGGCCGGGTGGACGACACCGTCCGAAGCCCCAGCACGCTGGCCGCCCTGCAGGCGCTGGCGGACGGCGGCTACGTCGGGCGCGACGACGCGCAGGCGCTGGCTGCGGCATACCGCCTGCTGCGCACCCTCGAGCACCGAGTCCAGCTCTTCCGGCTGCGCCGCACCCACCTCATGCCGACGTCGGACGTCGACCTGCGCCGGCTCGGCCGCGAGCTGGGTCACCGCGCCGACCCCGCGCGGTCCGTGGTGGCCCAGTGGCAGCTGCAGGCCCGCGAGGTGCGCCGGCTGCACGAGCGGCTGTTCTACCGTCCGCTGCTGGTCGCTGCCTCCCGGCTGTCCCCGGACGAGGTGCGGATGACCCCGGACGCGGCGCAGTCCCGCCTGCAGGCGCTCGGCTACCGAGACCCCTCCAGCGCGATGCGCAACCTGGCCGCGCTCACCGACGGCGTCAGCCGCCGCTCGGCGATCCAACGTCAGCTGCTGCCCGTCATGCTGGGCTGGTTCGCGGACGAGGCGGACCCGGACGCCGGACTGCTCGCCTTTCGCCGGGTCAGCGACGAGCTGGGCACGACGCACTGGTACCTCAAGATGCTGCGCGACGAGGGATCCGCCGCCGAGCGCCTCGCCCACGTCCTGGCCCGCGGCCGGTTCGTCGCCGAGCTGCTGGAGCGCGCACCGGACACCGTGCAGGTGCTCGGCCACGACACCGGCCTGGACCCGCGCACCGCCCAGGCGCTGCGCACCGAGATGGTCAGCGTCGTGGCGCGGCACGACGACCCGGTGCGGGCCGTCGCGGGCGCCCGGGCGGTGCGCCGCCGCGAGCTCATCCGGATCGCGACGGCCGACCTGCTGGGCCGGCTCGACCTGGACGACGTCGAGCGCTCGCTCACCAGCGTGGCCTCGGCCCTGTTGGAGGGCGCGCTCACCGTCGCCGTCCGCGTCGTGGAGGAGCAGCGAGGCGGTCCGCTGCCCACCCGCGTCCTGGTGGTCGGCATGGGCCGCTTCGGCGGCCGCGAGCTCGGCTACGGCAGCGACGCCGACGTCCTCTACGTGCACGACCCGGTGGAGGGCGCCGACGACGCTGCGGCGCAGGAGGCCGCGCTGGCCGTCGTCAACGAGCTGCGCCGGCTGATCGGCGGCCCCGGACCTGATCCCGCGCTCGAGCTGGACGCCGACCTGCGCCCCGAGGGCAAGCAGGGCCCCCTGGTGCGGTCCCTGGCCTCCTACGCCGCCTACTACGAGCGGTGGTCGCTGGTCTGGGAGGCACAGGCCCTGCTCCGGGCGACCCCGCTGGCAGGTGACCCCGAGCTGGCCGACCGCTTCCGAGCGCTCATCGACCCCGTGCGCTGGCCGGCGCAGGGCATCAAGGACACGGACGTCCGGGAGGTCCGGCGGGTCAAGGCCCGGGTGGAGGCCGAGCGGCTGCCCCGTGGCGGCGACCCGGGCACCCACCTCAAGCTCGGCCGAGGCGGCATGGCCGACGTGGAGTGGACCGTCCAGCTGCTGCAGCTGCAGCACGCGCACGAGGTGACCGGCTTGCGGCACACCGGCACCATGACGGCCCTGCGGGTGGCTCACGAGCACGGGCTGGTCGCGGTCGACGACGCCGAGGTGCTCGCCCAGTCCTGGACCCTGGCCTCCCGGCTCCGCAACGCCGCCGTGCTGTGGCGAGGTCGACCGGTGGACGCCCTGCCCAGCGACCTGCGCGACCTGGAGGGCGTGGCGCGGATCGTGGGCTACCCGGCCGGCTCCGGCGCCGCTCTGGTCGACGACTACCGGCGGTCGGCCCGCCGAGCCCGCTCAGTGGTCGAGCGGGTTTTCTATGACTGATACGCAAGGGGCGAATCGGACGTCGGGATCGAGTAACGTCCCTGCCGTGACCGGGCGGGGGAGCGAACGGCGCGTCGGCGCGACGTACCGACGCGCACTGCGCCGTCCTGACTTCGTCGCGCTGTACCTCGCCCGGGTGCTCTCGGACTGGGGCGACCAGCTCGCCCGGGTGGCGCTCGCCGCCCTGGTCCTGCACCAGTCCAACTCGGCGTTGTTCGCGGCCGCGGCGTTCGCGGTCAGCTACCTGCCCGCCGTCTTCGGCCAGGCCCTGCTCGGGCCGCTGTCCGACCGGATCCCGCGGCGCACCGTGATGGTGGCCTGCGACGTCCTGCGTTCCCTGGGTCTGGTGCTGCTCGTGCTGGCCGTCACGCAGGGCGCGCCGATCTGGCTGTTGCTGGTGATGCTGTTCCTCGTCGAGCTGTCCGGGGCGCCGTTCTTCGCCGCCAGCCGGGCCCTGCTCGCCGAGATGTTCGAGGAACGTCCGCTCTTCCTGCGCGCCAACTCGCTGATGCAGATGACCTTCCAGTTCAACCAGGTCGCGGGCGTGGCGATCGGCGGCATCGTGGTGGCGACGCTGGGCACCCAGCAGGCGCTGTGGCTGGACGCCGCGACCTTCGTCGCCTCGGGCCTGCTGATCTTCGCGTTCGTCACGGCGAACGCCGCGGCCCGGCCGGCCACCGTGCACGGCTTGGGCGGCTGGGTGGCCGACGTCCGGGAGGGCGTGCGCTACCTGTACCGCGACGTGCCCACCCGCTCGTTGTTCCTGGTGGCCATCGTGACGCTGCTGGCGTTCACCGCCCCTGAGGCGGTGTCGCTGCCGTACGCGCGTGAGCACGGGGGCTCGACCGCCGCCGGCGGCATCCTGCTGGCCGCCGGCCCGCTCGGCGCCGTGGCCGGCGTCCTGCTGGTCAGCCGCTGGACGCCGGTGGTGCAGGTGAGCCGCATCCTGCCCATGGCGCTGCTGCTGCCGCTCCCACTGCTCGGCGTGGTGCTGGACCCGCCCTGGGCGGTGGCCGGCGTGCTCTTCGTGCTGGCGGGGGTGTGCCAGGGATTCATGGTCCCGCTCATGGCGACCTTCACGCTGCTCAGTCCCGACGAGCTGCGCGGCCGGCTCAGTGCGGTCGCCGGGTCCGGGTTCGCGCTGGTCACCGCGACGTCGTTCCTGGCGGTCGGGGCGCTGGCCGATGCCACCAACCCGGCGCTGGCCGTCGTCGTGTCGGCGGTGCTGACGCTCCTGCTGCTCGTGCCGGTGTGGCGCAGCTGGCCCCGGCGCGAGCTCGCCGAGGCGGCGGAGCGCGCGTACTCCTGACGCCTAGGGTGGGGTGGTGGACGACTCCTTCGACCTGCAGCGGTTCGTCCGGGCCCAGGATGACGGCGGCACCTACGACCAGGCGCTGGCCGAGCTGCGGGGCGGACGCAAGCACAGCCACTGGATGTGGTTCGTCTTCCCGCAGCTCG
The DNA here is from genome assembly GCF_039541115.1 of Angustibacter luteus. Taxonomy (NCBI): domain Bacteria; kingdom Bacillati; phylum Actinomycetota; class Actinomycetes; order Kineosporiales; family Kineosporiaceae; genus Angustibacter; species Angustibacter luteus. The sequence goes on along the minus strand of NZ_BAABFP010000005.1, from coordinate 1,006,759 downwards.
CCGGCCTCGGACGCAGCGACCTCGCCCGCTTTTACGCGATCAGCGGTCCGGCCGAGGCGGTCGCTTACCTCGAGCACCCCGTTCTCGGGCCACGCCTCGCCGAGTGCGCGGGCGCGCTCGTCGACCTGGGTGCGAGTGACGCCGTGGCGGTCCTCGGCCCGGTCGACGCGCTGAAGCTGGAGTCGTCGATGTCGCTGTTCGCCGCGGTCCCGGGCGCAGATCCGATCTTCGCGACCGTGCTCGACCAGTACTTCGGGGGTCCGGCCGGCGCCTGAGCGCGGCGGGACCCGAGGCGATCGTCCGAGAACACAGATCGGGCGAAACCGTCCTTCTTGCGACACGCCCGTACCACGTCTGGCCGCAGTAGTCGCTCTCGGCCTCAAGCCGCCGCCCTGGCCGCCCGATCAGGCCGCGAGGGGATGGACTACGCAAGAAGGCGGTCGGCATGGATCTCGTCGCGTCGAGGCTCCGAGGGCGATTCGTGCCGCCCGGACGAGCCCTCGAGGCCGGCGTCTACGCCGTCGTCCTCGCTGTGTACCTGGCCTTCGGGATCTCCACCATCCCCGGCGTGCGGACGGCGCCCGGCTACGACCTGCTGCTCGACGGCTGGTTGAACAACATCGCCTACATGCTCAGCCCCGTCGTGTGCCTGCTCCGGTCGCGCCGCGACACCTCGTTCACCCGCAGCTGGCGGATCCTCGCGCTCGGCCTGGCGTTGTACGGCCTGGGCAACGTCTTCTGGACCGCCTTCGTCCGGCCGCTGAGCCCCGAGCCCTTCCCGTCCATGGCGGACGGTCTCTGGCTGTCCTTCTACGGGTTCGCGTTCGTCGCCCTGCTGCTCGTCGTGCGGGAGATGGCGAACCAGCTGCCGATCAGCCTGTGGCTCGACGGGATCGTCGGTGGCCTCGCGGTCGCCGCGGTCATGGCGGCCATCGCCGGTCCGGTGCTGGCGGTGACCGGCGGCAGCTGGTCGGCCGTGGTGACGACCCTGGCCTACCCCCTGCTGGACGTGATGCTGCTGCTGATCGTCACCGCCGTCCTGGCCCTCTTCCACTGGCGGCCGCCGGCCGGTCTGTGGTTCTTCGTGGCGGGTCTGACCGCGTTCGTGGTCGCCGACCTGGTGTACCTGTTCCACGCCGCCAACGGCACGTACCAGCCCGGTGGCGCCAACGACGTCGTCTGGGTGCTCGCGACCCTGCTGATGGCGTTCGCGCCGGGTTGGCCGAGCCGTCCGGCCGGTGTGCCGCTGCCTTCCTGGGTGCTCCTGGGCATCCCGATCGGCGCCAGCGGGGTCGCGGTCTGCCTGCTCGTGTTCGCCAACTCGCACGAGCTGCACCCGGTCGCCATCGGCCTGGCCGCCGGCACCGTCGTCGCGGCCCTCGGGCGGATGATCGTCACGTTCGGCGAGGTCCGCACGCTCGCGCACAGCAGGCAGCTCGCCCTCACCGACGAGCTCACCGGACTGAGCAACCGGAGGGCCTTCTACGAGCAGGTCAACACCCGCACCAGCGGCGAGGGGCCGGGCATCGGCGCGCTGCTGCTGCTGGACCTCGACCGGTTCAAGGAGGTCAACGACAGCCTCGGCCACCACGCCGGCGACGACCTGCTGCGGCACGTCGCGTCCCGGCTGACGAGCAGCCTGGACGGCGCCAACCACCTGCTGGCCCGGTTGGGTGGTGACGAGTTCGCGATCTACCTCTCCGGCGCCGACAGCGCCCAGGCCGAGACGATGGCTGAGCGGGTGCACGCAGTGCTGAACCCGCCGTTCACCGTCGACGGCGTGACCGTCCGGGTGGACGCCAGCATCGGCATCTCGTTCTTCCCCACGCACGGTGGCCAGGTCTCCGAGCTGCTGCGGGCGGCCGACATCGCCATGTACCAGGCGAAGGGCTCGCGACTGGGGCACTCGTCCTACTCGGCCGAGGGCGACGACACGGGCGGCCAGGACCGGCTGCGCATGCTCGAGGAGCTGCGGGACGCCGTGCTGACCGGTGGGCTCGCCGTGTTCTACCAGCCGAAGGTCGACTCCCGGTCGCTCAAGGTGGACGGCGTCGAGGCACTGGTCCGCTGGCCGCACCCGACCCGGGGGCTGCTGCTGCCGGACTCGTTCCTGCCGCTGGCCGAGCAGGCGGGCCTGATGCGGGAGCTGACCACCGCCGTCCTCGAGCAGTCCCTGGACCAGGTGCGGGTCTGGCAGGACCAGGGACGCCGGCTCGCGGTCGCCGTGAACCTGTCGGCGTCCTCGCTCGTCGACATGGACCTGCCGCGGCGGGTGGCCGCCATCCTGCTGCAGCGTGGGCTGTCCCCGGACCGGCTCGAGCTGGAGATCACCGAGGACTTCCTGATGGGGGACCGCGAGCGCGCCCGGTCCATCCTCACCGAGCTGCGCCAGCTCGGCATCCGGGTGTCGGTCGACGACTTCGGCACCGGCTACTCCTCGCTGACGTACCTGCGGGAGCTGCCCATCGACCAGCTCAAGCTCGACCGGTCGTTCGTCCTGCCGATGGCCCAGGACGCCCGCGCGGCCGCGATCGTGCGCTCCACCATCGAGCTCGCGCACTCGCTCGGCATGACGATGGTCGCCGAGGGTGTCGAGGACGCCGACACCGCGGGGCAGCTGGCCACCTCGGGCTGTGACGAGTCGCAGGGCTTCTACTTCTCGCGGGCCCTGCCGCCCGCCGAGCTGGAGCAGTGGCTGGACGCCCGTTCGATCCCCGCGATCCCGAACCAGACCGCACCCGCGACCGCACCCGAGGGTGCGGACGTCACCGTGGAACCCGCCCGATGAAGCGGCTGTCGAACGTCACCGCGGGCGCGACCGCGACGCGGCTGCCCTCACTGACCGCGACGGTGCGGCTGGGCACGGAGCTGCTCGACGCCGCCGGCCCCGAGCTCGACGCCCTCGCGGACGCCTGCGGCGCACCGAGCATGGCCCGGGCCGGGTGGCTGCACGCCACGGTCGGGCCGGTGCCGACCCGCGCCTGGTCCGTCGAGGTCCGCGACGACCGCGGCGCGCTGCGCGCCGCCGCCGTGCTCGTGGACGAGCAGCAGGCCGACCGGGACGTCGTCCGGCTGGCCGGCAGCTCCACCGGCCACACCAGCGCTCTCCTGGCGGACGACGCCGCCGCGGCGTCGTTGCTGGGCCACGCCTTCTGGGACGCCCTGCGCGAGCGGGGTCGTCCGACCTGGGCGATCCTCGGTCCGGTCCGGGTCGCCGACCCGGTCCTGGCGGCGTTCACGGCCGCCGTGCCCGGAGCCGATCTGGTGAGCGCCAGCCCGGTGCCCGTCGTCCGTCGCGGCGCCGCCGCATCCGCCGCCGAGTACCTGACGCCGTCGATGCAGCGCACCCTGCGCAAGGCCGCCAACCGGGCCCGGACCGACGGCTGCGCCGTCGACATCCGGTTCACCCGGGATCCGCACGAGATCGCCGCCCTGCTGCCGGACCTGGAGCGGCTGCACCGCGAGCGCGACCACGAGCACGGACGACGCAGCGAGCTGGACGACGACGTCGACCTGCGGGTCTGGCGGGCCCGGCTGACCGCGCTGGCTGCGCAGGGTCGGCTCGAGGTCGCGACGTCGCACATCGACTCGGTCCTCGCGGCGCAGGTCGTCGGCCTCGTCGACTCCGCCACCTACCGGGTGCTCGAGGGTGTGCTGGCCACCAAGCTCAGCCGCTACTCACCTGGCCGGGTGCTCGAGACCGCTGTGCTGCAACGAGTTCTGGACGACCCGACGTTGGACACCCTGGACTGGGTGACCTCCGTGGCGTCGGAGGCTCTGCTGACCTACAACGACGCGACGCCGGTGTGCCTGTGCGTGGTGAGCGTCGGCGCCTCCTAGCCCCAGACACTGGCCGCCGACGCCGCGCAGGCGTTAGCGTCCGTGCATGGTCGAGGTCGGTGCCGTCTTCATCCCGCAGCTCGTTCCCGAGCGCCTGCGCTCCGTGGCGGTCGCCGCGGACGACGCAGGACTGCCGCAGCTGTGGCTGTGGGAGGACTGCTTCAAGCTGGGGGGAGTCGCCGCGGCCACGGCGGCGCTCGCGTGGACGACGCGGCTGAAGGTCGGGGTCGGCATCTTCCCCGTGCCGTTGCGCAACGTCGCGCTCACCGCGATGGAGCTCAGCACCCTGCACCGGTTGTTCCCCGGGAGGGCGCTGCTGGGCGTGGGTCACGGAGTGCAGAGCTGGATGGAGCAGGTCGGCGCCCGGGCCGAGTCGCCGATGACGTTGCTCAGCGAGTACCTCGTGGCGTTGCAGGGACTGCTGGCGGGCGAGCGGGTCAGCGCCGACGGCCGGTACGTGACGCTGGACGAGGTGGCCCTGGACTGGCCGCCGCCGTCGCCGCCTGACCTGCTGGCCGCGGGGGAGGGGCCGAAGACGCTGCGGCTGTCCGGGGCGCTGGCCGACGGGACGATCCTCACCGGCGGGACGACGCCCGACGAGGTGCGCCGGGCCCGCGAGCTGGTCGACGCCGCGCGCGCCGAGTCCGGGCGCGACGGCCGGAACCCGATCACCGCCTTCCTGCCGGTCGCGACGGGTGCCGATGCGCAGCAGCGACTGGACCACGAGTGCGAGCTCTGGGGTTGGTCGAGCAGCGACGGGCACGGGGTGGCCGGCGACGTCGCCGCGGTGGCCGAGGGGCTGTCGCCATGGATCGAGGCCGGCGTGGACGTCGTGGTGCTGCAACCGACCCAGGACGAGCCGGACGCCGAGGGCTTCGTCGCGTTCGCCGCGGAGGTCGGCCGCGTCGTGACTGCCTGAACTCCCGAGGCTGGAGGGAAGATCCACGGATATCCAGAGTTCGACGTAGCGCCAACCCGACGTCGCTAGGCTGCGAGGCAGGACTCACCCTCAGCGAGGAGGGGACCACAGTGTCGCGGATGGGGCTGACAGCGGACCGGGCCGAGTCCAAGCGGCGCAAGGCCGCAGAGCCACCGCCGCCCAGCTTCGTCGAGTCGCTCGAGCCGATCGTCGCGCGGGACGAGCTCAAGGTCTTCGCGAAGCACTGGCCCGAGTTGTCGGCGCACGCTCGACGCGTCGACGAGGCGGAGTTCCTCGCGCGTCGTTCGTCGTGGACGCACCTTCGCGTCGAGGCGTTGACGCGTCGCGCGCAGCGGGTCACGTCGGCCCGGCGACGACGCATCCTGTTCGGCGTCGCCACTGGTCTGGTCGCTGTGATGATCGCCGCGGTCGCCGTGGCCGTCGTCGCGGGCTGGTTGTTCGGCTGGGGCAGCCTCGGAGACATCACGTGGATGAGGTCCTGGTGGCAGCGTGCCTTCGTCGTGGTTCTCCTCCTGGTTGCGGCTTCCATCATCGTGGTGATCTTCGAGACCCTCGCGGAGCACGTGCGAGAAGCGGAGAACGATACCGAGGTGCCGCGGTTGGACAGGCAGTGGAAGGACGAGTCCGACGTCTTCCTGGCTGAGTCCTACCGGCGCGCCATCAATCGGGTCCTCGGCCCCCAGGGCCTGCTGTCGTTCCCGGAGACGGCCCCTGACCTGGTCGAGCTGGCGGCGGACCGGATCGTTCCCTCGTCGACGATCGCCTACGTGACCCAGTTCGTTGCCGGGCACCGGACGTCGGCGATCGGGATCGCCGGGCCCCGCGGCAGTGGCAAGAGCACGCTCATGCTCTCCGTGGCGGCAGAGTCGGGCACGCTGGCGTTGCCGATCCTGGCGGCGAGCAAGTACGAGACCACAGACCTGCTGCGTCGGCTCGCCTTCGCTGCGGCCCGAGCAGTCGGGGACCGGTCCGCCGTCATGGCAGACGTGCAGGTCGCGCGGCGGCGGCAGATGCGCCGGACGTTCGTGCTGGAGCTGGCGGTCGTCGTTGGCATCTGGCTGCTGCTGGCGGACTGGAACGACTGGCCGGTGATCAGGCGTCTCGGTCCCGTCGGCGTGTTCGGCGCTCTGCTCGCCGCGGTCGGCCTCAGTGCGTTCATCGGAACGGTCCTCGGTGTCACCCGAGTCCGCCGGGAGGGTACGTCTGCCGCTGATCTGGCCGCCGCCCTCGCGGCAGACCTGCGGATGGAGCAGACGGAAGGTGAGGAGGGCAAGGCCTCGCTCCAGCTCACATCCGTTCTCGGGCTGGAGCGGACCACGAGCCGCAGCTCCACTCATCGCGGGCTGACCTACGGGGACCTGATCGATCGGCTCACGGCAGTGCTGCACCAGATGGGTGTCGAACGCGGAGCCAACGGACGGGTCGTCGTGATCGTCGACGAGCTCGACAAGCTGCCGGACGTCGAGTCGCTCACGAACGTCATCAACTCCATGAAGGACTTGTTCCACATCCCTCGGGTGCACTTCCTGGTGAGCGTCTCGGACGAGGCCATGGCGTCGTTCTCGCTGCGGGGCCTGCAACCTCGGGACGCGTTCGACTCGTCATTCGACGCGATCGTGGACATCGCCCGACTGGCGCCGGACGAGGCCCTTGCGGTTCTCGAGTCACGCGTCGCCGGGTTTCCGTCCTCGCTGGCCCTGTTCTGCGCCGTCTGGTCGGGCGGCCTACCGCGGGACGTGATCCGCGCCGCTCGCGGGTGCATCGAGATCTACTGGCGCTTCGAGGATGCCCAGACCTGGCGGCACACGGCAGAGGAGTTCATCCGGCAGGACGTCGACCGGCGCCTGGGTGCGGTCGAGCGCACGGTCGAGCGCACGGTCGAGCGCACCCCGGGCAACGACCTGACGGGGTGGCGGCAGGTCGTCGAGGTCTGGCTCGCGTCCGGGTTGAAGGAGGCGGACCTGGCGCTTCCCTTCAGCTCGGAGCCGCAGCTGGCCTCGGTCATGGCTTTCGCGGCGTGCGCCGTCCGAGCACTGGAGCTGGTGGCAGGGGGCGACAGCGACGCGGTCGATCGCGTGCAGCTGGGTTTGCTGACCTCCGCGGTCGCTGATCTCGCCGGTGGACCCGCCGCGGCTGGCCGGGCGGCGGTCGCCGTCGGCGCCACGCTCTGACGTGCCACCATGTCGCCATGGCGACGTACGAGGTCAACCCCGACGCCGTGGCGCACGTCAGGGCGCTGATCGACAAGCGGCAGTACGTGCTGGACAGCGACTGGGGCGACGTCCAGCCTGGCGCGGCCGCGCAGAACGACTACCTCGAACGTCACTCGTGGGCCGAGTACGGCGCGTGGCACCTCGGGCTCACCGCGGGCGCGAGCGAGGAGACCAAGGCCCGCTTCGCGTTCGTCGCGGGGGACTTCCGCCGGGTGCACCGGACCGCGCTGATCGCCTGCGTCTACCGCGCCTCCGAGTGGCGGCACAAGGACGTCGAGCTCGCGGCGCACGACCTGCTGCAGCACCTCGACCAGGTCAGCTCCTAACCTCGCCGAGTGACACCGTGGCAACGGCGTGCGTCAGAGCGAACGCCGTTGCCACGCTGGACATCTCAACGGGCTAGATCGGGACGCGCAGGTTGGCCTGGTAGCCGGCGTTGGTCGAGCCGGTGACCTTGGCCAGCTGCAGCGAGTACCCGTCGGAGAAGACGTTGTCGGAGTCCAGGCTGACCTGGCCGAGGTTCGCCACGCTGGCCTCGTAGCCGGAGGTGGCGTAGACCTCGCGGCAGACGTCCTCGGGCAGGGCCAGCTGCGACGTCCGCATCCGGTTCGAGGCCGACGTCGCGTCGTCCGTGCTGGGGTAGACCTCGAAGTGGATGTGCGGCCAACGACCGGAGTAGCAGGCCGGGAAGATCGAGGTGAAGGTGACCTTGCCGTCGGCGTCGGCCTCCTGCACACCGCGCAGGTAGTTCTCGCCCTTGATGGCGTCGTCGTACATCGAGTAGCGGCCCTCGCGGTCGCAGTGCCACGCGTACACGGCGGCGCCCGCGGCCGGCTTGCCCGCGTCGTCGCTGCCGCTGACGTCCACGACCGTGAGCGTGAAGGTCAGGGGGACGCCCTCGGCCACCGCGCTGGCGTCGCCGAAGCTCGATCGCAGGTCGCTGCGCACGATGCCGGACTCCGTCAGCACGTTGGTGCCGTTGGTGCCGTCCGCCGGGTACGGGCCGCCGGTCTCCTCCGGGATCTCGCCGTCGCCGACCGAGACGTTGGACTGCGGCGCACCTCCGCCGGGGCCACCGCCGTCCGGCGGACCCTGCTGGGTCTGGCTCGTCGAGCCGGAGGCGTCATCCCCTCCGGCGCCACACGCCGCCAGCGCGGCCACCAGCCCGGCTCCGCCTACGAGGGTGAGGGCCCGACGCCGGCTCAGCAGGGTCGGCAGGTCGTGCGACAGGCCGCGGTCGTGCTCGTCGTCGTGCTCGTCGTCATGCGCGTCGTGGTGCGCGTCCTGGTGGCTCATGCCGTCCACGCTAGGGGCGCTGTCTGGACGAGTACGGCGCTGTGCCTGGGAGTCCGCTGGGCGTCGGGAGGACTAGCCTCCAGGCATGGATCGGTACGTGATCCGTGGTGGCGCGGCCGGGGCCGACCGGCTGCAGGTGCTGGCCCGCAGCTGGGCGGCGACGACGGGCGACCTGCTCGATCTGGCGGGCGTGGCGTCGGGGCAGACGTGCCTGGACGTCGGCTGCGGCGCCGGCGACGTGACACTCGAGCTGGCCCGGCGGGTGGGGCCCACGGGTCGGGTGACCGGCGTGGACATGGACGCGGTCACGCTGGACGTCGTCCGCGAGCGCGCCGCCGACGAGGGACTCACCTGGGTGGACCTCGTCGAGCTGGACGTGCACGACCTCGCGGAGCCCAGCACGTACGACCTCGCCTACTGCCGCAACCTGTTGCAGCACCTGACTCGCCCCGTCAGCGTCGTCCGGAGCATGTGGGAGGCGGTCCGCCCCGGCGGCGTGCTCGTGCTGGAGGACGCGGACTTCGAGGGCTCGTTCTGCTACCCGCCGCACGCCGGGTTCGACTTCTGGGTGGACCGGTACCAGCGGGTGCTGCGCAGCTACGGGGGCGACCCGCAGAGTGGCCGCAAGGTGGCTGCCCACCTCCTGGCCGTCGGTGCACCGTCGCCGCAGACCCGGGTGGTGCAGCGGGCGGACCTGGTGGGGGAGCCGAAGTCGATGCCACTGCTGACCGTCCAGGCCACCGCCGACGCGATGCTGGACGCCGGGATCGCGACCGAGGCGGAGATCGCCTGGGCCTGCGAGGCGCTGGCCGCGCTCGCGGACGACGACAGCACGCTCGTGGGGTCTCCGCGGATCGTGCAGGCCTGGGCCCGGCGCCCGGCCACCTAGGCGACCGTGATCTCGCCCATCTCGTCCCAGCCGGACCCCTCGACCTGGCGGCTCACGATCCGCGGTGTGGCGGTCAGCGCCTGACCGAGCTCGGCGGTCGCCTTCTTGAAGTGCGCGCTGTTCACGTGCGGCCCGGCGCCGTCGTCCGTGAACGCCTCGACGAGGACGAACTCGGCCGGGTCGTCCACGCTGCGCGACCACTCGAACCACAGGTTGCCGGGCTCCTGGCGGGTCGCCGAGGTGAAGTCGGCCACCAGGTCGAGCCAGCGATCGGTCCACTCCGGCTTGGTCTGGAACTTGACCACGATGAAGTACATCCGTCGAGCCTACGACCCACCTGGCCCGACAACGTGGCAACGGCGTCCGCCAGGGCGAACGCCGTTGCCACGATCTGTCCGGCGCGTCAGGGAGCGCGCCGGACCGTCAGAGGTCGAAGTAGAGCTCGAACTCGTGCGGGTGCGGCCGCAGGCGGATGGGGTCCACCTCGTTGGTCCGCTTGAAGTCGATCCAGGTGGCGATCAGGTCCGGCGTGAACACGTCACCCTCGGTGAGGAAGTCGTGGTCGGCCTCGAGCGAGTCCAGCACCTCGGAGAGCGTGCCGGGCACCTGCTGGATGGAGGCGTGCTCCTCCGGCGGCAGCTCGTAGAGGTCCTTGTCGATCGGGTCCGGCGGCTCGATCCGGTTGCGGATGCCGTCGATGCCGGCCATCAGCATCGCCGAGAACGCCAGGTACGGGTTGCTCGACGGGTCCGGCACGCGGAACTCGATGCGCTTGGCCTTCGGGTTCGACCCGGTGACCGGGATGCGCACGCAGGCCGAGCGGTTGCGGGCCGAGTACACCAGGTTGACCGGCGCCTCGTAGCCGGGCACCAGCCGGTGGTAGGAGTTCACCGTCGGGTTGGTGAACGCCAGCAGGGACGGCGCGTGCTTGAGCAGACCGCCGATGTACCAGCGGGCCGTGTCGGACAGGCCGCCGTAGCCGCGCTCGTCGTAGAACAGCGGCTCGCCGTCCTTCCACAGCGACTGGTGGCAGTGCATGCCCGAGCCGTTGTCACCGAAGAGCGGCTTCGGCATGAAGGTGGCGGTCTTGCCGTGCTGGTGCGCGACGTTCTTCACGACGTACTTGAAGAGCATCACCTTGTCGGCGGACTTGGCGAGCGAGTCGAAGCGGTAGTTGATCTCCGCCTGCCCCGCGGTGCCGACCTCGTGGTGCGAACGCTCCACCTGCAGGCCCAGGGCGTCGAGCTCGAGCACGATCTGGTCGCGCAGGTCGGCGAAGTGGTCGACCGGCGGGACCGGGAAGTACCCGCCCTTGTACGGCGTCTTGTGGCCGAGGTTGCCACCCTCCTCGACGCGACCGGTGTTCCAGGCGCCCTCGATGGAGTCGATGTAGTAGTAGCTGGCGTTCTGCTTCGTCTCGAAGCGGACGTCGTCGAAGATGTAGAACTCGGCCTCGGGGGCGAAGAACGCCGTGTCCGCGATGCCGGTCGACTTCAGGTACGCCTCGGCCTTGGCGGCCACCTGGCGGGGGTCGCGGCTGTACGGCTCGTCGGTGTACGGGTCCACGATGGAGAAGTTGACGACCAGCGTCTTCTCGACCCGGAAGGGGTCGATGAACGACGTCTCGACGTCGGGGATGAGCTTCATGTCGGACTCGTGGATCGCCTGGAAACCGCGGATCGACGAGCCGTCGAACATCTGGCCGTTGGTGAAGAACTCCGCGTCACAGGAGACTGCGGGCACGTTGAAGTGCTGCATCACGCCCGGCAGGTCGCAGAAGCGGACGTCGACGAACTTCACGTCCTCGTCCTTGATGTACTTCATGACCTCGTCGGCGTTGCTGAACATCCATCCTCCTTGTGGGGCGGGATCCACTACCGATCCGAACGCTAGGCAGCGGCGGTTTCCCGTCAGTGTCTCGAATGTTTCCCTGAGGTTACGAGGCGGGCGCCCGGTATCGGGGAGGTGAAATCTGCCGTCGCGGCGGCCCGTAGGCTGCGCGGGTGGACGACGACAACGCCGAGCCGGTTGCAGCGGCGGCTGCCGACTACCCGGGGGAGCGGCTGGGCCTGCCCGAGGAGGGCCGGGGTTCGGTCGCCCGGATCGGACGACGGCTGGCGGCGCTCGCCCTGGACTGGGGCTTGGCGCTGCTGATCTCGCGGGTGCTGCTGCATGGCAACGAGTGGGTGACCCTCGGCGTCTTCGCGGCCTTCCAGGCCGTCTTCGTCAGCGCGTTCAACGCGGGACCGGGCCACCTGGCGCTGGGGCTGCGGGTCACCCGGGTGGACGGCGCCGCCGTCGACCCGCTGCGGGCGCTCGGACGCGCCGTGCTGCTGTCGCTCGCGGTACCGGCGCTGATCTGGGACCGCGACCAGCGCGGCCTGCACGACCAGTTCATGGGCACGGTGCTGCGCAGGGCCTGAGGCCCTGCACAGCACCGGATCGACCTGCGGTCTGGGGTCAGCAGGCGTTCAGCTGGCGAGCCGGACGGGCCGCGAGGCCAGGTCGAGCGCGTCCAGCTCGCTGGCCTGACGGGCCAGCCGGCCACGCTCGGCCTCGACGGCGCGGGCCGCGTTGGCGATGGCGCCCTCGGACAGCACGGCGTCCGCTCGGCGGACCCACACGCCCATGATCCGTAGGGCCTGGTTGGTCGTCGTCACGTTCTGGACCATGAGTGCCTCCCCTGGCGTCGTCGTCGTGCTGGCTTCTCGACGAGTCCCAGTAGACCGGTCGCAGGTTACGGCCGTGTGTCCTCAGGTGAAGAAGTGGAGAAACGTGACTGCGGTGACCAGGCTGCCGCAGGGGTCAGCGGCCGCGCATGCCCTTGCGGTCGGGGCGCGCGCGGGTCGGGTCGATGCCCTTGGGCACCGGCAGCGGCGTCGAGCCGAGCGCCCGCAGCCGCTTGTTCACCGCGATGACCTCGTCCTTGGACAGTGCCGGACGCATCCGGTTGAGCTTGCCGACGAGCTTGCGCACCGGCACCTCGTCGTCGCCGGTGCCGATCCGGATCAGCGTGACCGGCACGTTCGGGACGACGCGACTGACCCGCTTGCGCTCCTTGTCGCCGAGCCGCTGGGCTCGCCCGGCCGGCCCTTCGAGGACCAGGACCACGCCCGGCCGCCCGATCGCCCGGAAGACCATCGCCGCGCTGGCCATGTCGCCCGGCTTGGTGGCCTCGATGGCCACCGGCTGCTCGTCCCGGAACCATCCCTTCCGCAGGGCGCCGAGGGCGGCGCCGCCGCCACCGACCTGGCCCTCGAGCCGCCCGTAGGCGGCCCGCTCGGTGCGGCGGACCATGATGACGCCGGCTGCGAGCACGGCCATCGGCACGCCGAGCACGGACAGGTAGATCGTGTGCCCGATCACGATGCCGAGCACGACGAACACGGCCTCGACGAGCACGAAGGCGCCGAGCATCCACCAGACCACGGCAGGGTCGAGCGTGCGGGCCTGGCTGAAGGCGGCGCCGATCGTCCGGAGCCGCTTGAAGCGCTGCTTCTTGGCGGGCTCGGCGGCGGAGTCGGTAGTGCGGGCCATCGTGGAGTTCCTCGAGTTCGTGCGGCGGGTGCGGTAGGGCGGTGGGGGGTCTTGCTCAGCGAGCCAGCAGGCTAGCGGCCTCCTGCGAGGCGGTGCCCGCCTGGGCGAGGTGGGCCAGCTCCTCGGGCAGCTCGTCGCCGCGGCGCTGCATGGCCTGGGCCCAGAGCCGGCCGGCCCGGTACGACGAGCGGACCAGCGGCCCGGCCATCACGCCGGCGAAGCCGAGCTCGGTCGCCTCGTCGGACAGCTCGACGAACTCCTCGGGCTTCACCCAGCGCTCGACCGGGTGGTGCCGCGGGCTCGGGCGCAGGTACTGGGTGATGGTGATCAGGTCGCAGCCGGCCTCGTGCAGGTCGCGCAGCGCCTCGCTGATCTCCTCGCGGGTCTCACCCATGCCGAGGATGAGGTTCGACTTGGTGACCAGCCCGGCGTCCCGGCCCATCGTGATCACGTCGAGCGAGCGCTGGTACCGGAAGGCCGGGCGGATCCGCTTGAAGATGCGCGGCACGGTCTCGACGTTGTGCGCGAAGACCTGCGGGGCGGCGTCGATGACCTGGTTGACCTGCGCCGGGATGCCGTTGAAGTCCGGGATCAGGATCTCCACACCGGTACCGGGGTTGAGCGCGTGCACCTGGCGGATGGTCTCGGCGTACAGCCAGGCTCCGCCGTCCGGCAGGTCGTCGCGGGCGACACCGGTGATGGTGGCGTAGCGCAGGCCCATGGTTGCGACGGACTCGGCGACGCGGCGGGGCTCGTCACGGTCCAGGTCGCTGGGCTTGCCGGTGTCGATCTGGCAGAAGTCGCAGCGACGGGTGCACTGCTCGCCGCCGATCAGGAAGGTGGCCTCGCGGTCCTCCCAGCACTCGAAGATGTTGGGGCAGCCGGCCTCCTGGCAGACGGTGTGCAGACCCTCGCCCTTCACCAGGGACTTCAGCTCGGTGTACTGCGGACCCATGCTCGCCTTGGTCTTGATCCAGGACGGCTTCTTCTCGATCGGGGTCTGCGCGTTCCGGGCCTCCAGACGCAGCATCTTGCGTCCCTCAGGCGCGATCGTCACGTGCCACTCCTCCTCGCAGGACGGTCCCGCCGCCTGACGGGACCAACCCCCTCAGCCTACGCCGGGCGCGTGGCATTCCCGGAACGTGCTACCGCCAGCGCTCAGGTCGAGCCCCCGGTGAGCCGATATCACGGCTGTCAGTGTCCCGAGGAGGCCCCCATGGCTGTCATCACCGTCACGTCGCAGGTCCCGTCGACCGGTCAGGTCCGACAGCCGCACCCGCTGGTGCGCGCCACGGCCGTGTCCTCCGCCATCGGGCTGGTGGCCGGCCTGGTGCTCGGGATGATCACGCAGGCGCAGGAGCACGACCGGGGCTGACCTGCTCGAGCGTCTCGACGACCCGGCGCTCGACCAGCGGTAGCACCTCGGCGACGCTCACGTCCCGCCCCAGCTCGATGCTGAGCGAGGTGACGGCCGCGTCCGAGATGCCGCAGGGCACGATGATCCGGGCCCACGACAGGTCGCAGTCGCAGTTCAGTGCGAAACCGTGCATGGTCACGCCCTGCGAGACCCGGATGCCGATCGCACCGAGCTTGCGGTCGGGCCCGCGCTGGTCCGCCTGGACCCACACGCCGCTGCGCCCGTCGATCCGGGTCGTCTCCAGGCCGAGGTCGGCGCACACGGCGATCAGCGCGCCCTCCAGCCGGCGTACGTGGGCGACGACGTCCACCGGGTCGGGCAGCCGGACGATCGGGTAGCCGACCAGCTGCCCGGGGCCGTGCCAGGTGATCTTGCCGCCGCGGTCGACGTCCACCACCGGGGTGTTGTCGAACGGCCGCTCGTGCGGCTCGGTGCGCTTCCCGGCGGTGTACACCGCCTCGTGCTCGAGCAGCAGCAACGTGTCCGGCGACTCGCCTGCGACGACGCTGGCGTGCACCTCGCGCTGGCGCTGCCACCCGTCGAGATAGGGCACGGCGTCCGGGACGAATCCCTCGTGGACCACGGTCAACGACATGCCCCCAGGTTACGCGAGCGGGGCAGCTGGCGGACGTCCGGCACCGGGGACTCTAGAGTCGTCGTCCTGGGGCGTCGTGCGTCGATCTGGGAGGGACCGTGAGTACTGGGGGACCGGACACGGGTGGCCGGGCAGCCCGTGGTCGCGCCGCGCGCCGTCGTGCCACGCGGCGCCGGGCCGTGCTGCGCGCCGTCGGCCTGGCGCTCATCGCAGCCGCTTGGCTCGGCGTGGCCAGCGTGGGTGGTCCGCTGGTCGGGCGGCTGTCGGAGGTGCAGGAGAACGACAACGCCAACTTCCTGCCCAAGTCCGCCGAGTCCACCAAGCTGGCCGCGCAGGCGGAGAAGTTCTCCGACAGCTCGACCTTCCCGGCCTTCCTGGTGCTCGAGCGGGCCAGCGGGATCACCGCCGAGGACAAGACGCAGGTCACCGCGTTCACCGAGGACCTGCCGTCCGTCGCGATCCCGGTCGACCCGGCGTCCGCTGCCGGCCGCACCTACACGCTCGAGGACTTCCTGGCCCCGGGGCCGGTGCCGGTCGTGCCCAGCGAGGACGGGAAGGCGCTCCTGGTCCCGATCGCCCTGGACGGCGACAAGGCGGGCGACTCGCTGCCGGACGGCGAGAGCGTGGTCGGCCAGTCGGTCGAGGCGATCCGCGGGGCCGCCGCCAGCGACCTGGAGTCGACGGGCCTGAAGGCCTACGTCACGGGGCCGGCCGGGTTCACCGCCGACCTGGTGACGGCGTTCGGTGGGATCGACGGCAAGCTGCTCGGGGTCAGCCTGACGGCCGTCTTCATCATCCTGCTGCTGGTCTACCGCAGCCCGCTGCTCCCGCTGGCCGCCCTGATGACGTCGGCGTTCGGCCTGTCCGCCGCCGCCCTGGTGATCTTCCCGCTCGCCAAGCACGGCACCATCACGCTCGACGGCCAGAGCCAGGGGATCCTGTCGATCCTGGTGATCGGCGCCGCGACGGACTACTCGCTGCTCCTGGTCTCGCGCTACCGCGAGGAGCTGCACGACCACGAGAACAAGTACGTGGCGATGCGCCGCGCCTGGCGGGGCTCGGTCGAGCCGATCGCGGCCAGTGCCGCGACCGTCATCCTCGGCCTGCTCTGCCTGCTGCTCAGCGAGCTCGGCTCGACCCGTGGCCTCGGCCCCGTGGGCGCCCTCGGCATCGCGGGCGCGCTGCTGGCCGCGCTGACCCTGCTGCCAGTGCTGCTGCTGGTCCCGCTGATCATCCTGGGCATCGTGGTCTGCGGGGCGGCCTTCGCGATCGGCGCGGTCCTGGTGGCGCCGTGGCTCGGCCTGGTGCTGGTCCTGCTGGTCCTGGCCGGCGGTGGCTGGTTCGCCGTGCAGCGCTGGCGGTTCCTGCGGTCGCAGGAGGACGACGGACCGCTGCCCTGGTACGCCAAGGCCCCGTCCGGGCGCTGGCTGTTCTGGCCGCGCACCCCGCACGTCGACCACGTGCACCGCGAGGACGTGATGCGGGGCAACGGGATCTGGGGTCGGGTGGCCCGGCTGGTCGGTCGCCACCCGCGCACGGTCTGGTCCGGCACGTTGCTGGTCCTGCTCTGCGCCGGCCTCTTCGCGCCCACCCTCAAGGCGAGCGGGATCAGCACCTCCGACCTGTTCCGCGACCCGGTGGAGTCGGTCGCGGGGCAGGAGGTCCTGGCCGCGCACTTCCCGGGCGGCGCGGGTAGTCCCGCGATCATGGTCCTGGCCGAGACCGACACCGAGCAGGCCCTGGACGTCGTGCGCGGGGTGGAGGGGGTCGCGTCGGCGCAGGTGCTCACCGACACCTCGATGGCGACCGCGACGTCACCCGGCCCGCCCAAGGTGGTGGATGGCCAGGTGGAGGTGCAGGCCACCCTGACGCCGTCGGCGGACAGCCCCGAGGCCGAGGACGTCGTCCGCCGGCTCCGCACCGCGGTCGACGCGGTCGGCCAGGACGTGCTGGTGGGCGGCAACACCGCCGTGAACCTCGACGTGCGCGAGGCGAGCCGGCGGGACCTGACGGTGATCATCCCGGCGATCCTCATCGTGATCCTGCTCGTGCTGATGCTCCTGCTGCGGGCGGTGGTGGCCCCGCTGCTGCTGATCGCCGCGAACGTGGTGTCGTTCGGCGCGACCATCGGGATCAGCGCGCTGATGTTCAACCACGTGTTCGACTTCCCCGGCGGCGATCCGTCGATCCCGTTGTACGCGTTCGTCTTCCTGGTCGCGCTCGGCATCGACTACTCGATCTTCCTGATGACCCGAGTGCGCGAGGAGGCCGGGCACCGGGGCACCCGACCGGGCGTGCTCGTCGGGCTCGCGGTGACCGGCGGGGTGATCACCAGTGCCGGCGTCGTGCTGGCGGCGACCTTCGGTGCACTGGCGACCATCCCGATCCTGTTCCTGCAGCAGATCGCGTTCATCGTGGCGTTCGGCGTCCTGCTCGACACGCTCGTCGTGCGATCGCTGCTCGTGCCCGCGCTCAGCTACGACGTCGGCGCGCGCATCTGGTGGCCGACGAGGTACGGCGCCGAGGTCGACGACCAGGACGGCTCTGAGCCCGGTGCGCCTGAGCCCCACAACCCCGGGCCCGAACCGGCGACGGCGGCCCTCCCGTGAGCGGGCGCGCGCGCGTCGGGCTCGTCGGGTTCGGCTCAGCCGGGGCCGGGATCCACACCCCACTGCTGCGAGCGGCCGGCCTGGACGTCGTCCGGGTGGTCACGTCGGACGCCGGCCGACGGGCCGACGTGGAGCGGGAGTGGCCCGACGCGGTCTGCCTGTCGTCGATCGCGGCGTTGCTGGCCGAGCCGGGCCGGCTGGACGTGCTGGTGCTGGCCAGTCCCAGCGGTGTGCACGCCGAGCAGGCCATCGCCGGGCTGCAGGCCGGGGTGCCGGTCGTGGTGGACAAGCCGCTGGGCGTGGACGGCGACCAGGCCGCCCGCGTGACCCAGTGCGCGGACGACCTCGGCGTCCCGCTGACCGTGTTCCAGAACCGGCGCTGGGACGCGGAGCAGCTCACCCTGCGACGGCTGCTCGCGGACGGTGAGCTGGGCGAGGTGTTCCGGTTCGAGCGCCGGTGGGAGCGCTGGCGGCCCGAGCCGAAGGACCGCTGGCGGGAGAACGCCACGGCAGCCGACGGGGGAGGGCTGCTGCTCGACCTGCACAGCCACCTCGTGGACTCGGCCGTCCAGCTGTTCGGGCGCGTACGCCGGGTCTACGCCGAGCTGGCGGCGCACACCACCCCCAGCGAGGACGACGCGTTCCTGGCGCTGGAGCACGAGAGCGGGGTGCGCAGCCACCTGGGCGCGCTCTCCGTGGCCGGTGCGCCCGGGCCGCGCACCCGGGTGCTGGGCCGGGCGGGTAGCTACGTGGTGACCGACTTCGAGGCCGAGGCCACCGCGTTCGCCGACTTCGCGGACCCGGATGACGAGCACTGCGGGTGGGTGGTCGCCGGCGACGAGCGCCGTGCCGTGCCGCGGGCACCGGGCAGTGCCGTGGACTTCTACCGGGCCGTCGCCGAGGCAGTGACCACGGGCAGCCCGATGCCGGTCGACCCGCACGACGCCGTCCACGTGCTCGATGTGCTGGATGCCGCGCGGGTCAGCGCTGCCCAGCACCGTGTCGTCCCCCTCTGAAGGGGCTGCGCGTCCCACGTCAGGGAGGGTGGGAGCGTCAGAGGGCGGAGAGCTGGACCCGCCAGGGGCGCACCCGCACGGTGAGCAGACCGCCCGCGACGGACCGGTCGTCCTGCGTCGCCAGCCGCTCGACGTCCACGTCACCGTCCTCGGGCCGGACCCGGATGACGGTCATGCCGGCGCCCGCCTCATCGGTCAGGGGGCCGGCCGCCACGAGCAGCCCGTCGGCGGCCAGCCGGCCGAGGAACGCCACGTGCTCGGCGAAGAGCGGGTGCTGCATCAACGGCCCGTCGCTAGGAGCGAGCCGACCCGGCAGGTGCTGCAGCGCGAACCAGCGGGTGTCCTCGTGGTCCGGCGGGATCCCCAGGTGGCGACCGAACGGGAGCAGGACGGCGACCCAACCGCCCGCGTAGCTGTCCCGGCCGGACTGCGGATCGGCCAACCGCTCCCACCCCGAGTGCACCAGCCGGACCAGCGTCCCCTCGTCGTCCGGGCTGAACGTTACCTCGACCTCGGTGGCCCGGTCGGGCCCGGCGCCCGGGTGCCAGGCCAGCCGCAGCAGCTCGGGCTCGCGCCGCTCGAGGACCTCCGCCCAGACACTCACCTGGCCGTCGGCGGCCCGCTCGACGACGGCGTCGCCCTCGAACGCCACGGACGACGTCGCGCCGTGCACGCTGAACCCGCCGAGCGGCCACCACCCGCCCAGGTGTGCGGTGAACACGGCGTAGGCGGTAGCGGGGTCGACGGCGACCCGCAGCTCGCGGACCACGGGGGCCAGGGTCATGGGCGGTCTCCTTGCTCGAGGTGGGCGGCGAAGGCGGCCAAGGCGTTGTCCCACAACCCGACCAGCCACTGCTGGACGGGCGCCAGCCCGTCGGGGGCGAGGGCGTAGAGGTTGCGGGTGCCGGCGGAGCGGTGCTCCACCAGGCCGGCGCCCTCCAGCACCTTCAGGTGCTTGCTGACGGCCGGCCGCCCGATGGGCAGCCGGTCGGCGAGCTCGCCCACCGGCAGCGCCCCCTCGCGCAGGACGACGAGCACCTGTCGACGCATCGGGTCACCGAGGGCGTCGAGGGCGAGGGCAGCCGTTTGGTCGCTCATGAGTAACCGTTACTCTAGGGTGACCAATGGCGTCGCGCAAGGGTCAGACGCCGGGCAGCACCCGGGGCTCGATCCGCTCCTCCACGGCTGCACCGGCCTCGCGGCGCACGACGTAGGCCCCCTTGCCACGCTGCTCCGTCACGGCCTCGACCAGCTCGGTGCCCCGGTAGACCAGGCCGACCCCGTCGTCCGTGCAGTGGGTGACCGGCAGCGTGCCGTCGGCCACCAACCGGTGCACCAGCGGACGCCGGCGCGCCTCGCTGTCGTAGTGCACGCCGTTGCCGTAGGGCAGCAGACCCAGCCCGTTCGTGACCGCGCGCAGCTCCGGCCCGAACGAGTCCGTCGTCCCGCCGACGTACCAGCAGATCGAGCCCGCAGAGACCCCGGCCAGCACCACGCGGGCCGCCCAGACCCGGCGCAGCACCTCGTCGAGCTCGTGCACCCGCCAGACCGCGAGCAGGTTCGCCACCGACCCGCCGTTCACCCACACCACGTCCTGCGCCAGCAGGTGCCCCTCGACGTCCTCGACGCTCGGCATGGGGAACAGCGAGAGGTGCGAGAAGTCGTAGCCCGCCGTGCGCGCGGCCTCGTCCAGCTCGGCATTGAACGAACGCTGGTCGCCGATGGCCGTGCCGATGTGGCAGACCCGCGGCCGGCCCGTCGTGCCGGAGAGCTCCACCGCGTGCTGCACGAGCGGCGCGAAGTCCAGCCGGTGCCGATGGGCCGGGACGTACCCGCCCGAGGTCGCCAGGATCGTCGGCTGGTCAGCGGGCATGCACGTCCTCCGGGACTCCGAGATGGGCCAGCACGGCGGTCGCCGCGCGGCGTCCGGAGACTAACGCGCCCTGGATCGACGCCGTGTCGCGGTGGTCGCCGGCCACGAACAGCCCGTCGCGCAGGTCCACCGGCTGGCGCACGTCCAGCGGCGGCAGCATCGCGGGAAGGGCGTCCGGGATCGCGTACGTCGCGACCAGCTCCCAGGGGCGTGGGTCCGCGCCGTACACCAGCCGCAGCTGGGCCCGCACCGCGCGCTCGACGGCCGGGTCCTCGCGCGCCCCGAGGACCGTCGTGGCCACCAGCGCTCCCCGGCCCCCCGCGTACGCCGGCGCGACGTTGGACACCACCGCCGAGTTCACCAGCGGCCCGCGCCGACCGCCGTCCAGGTGCAGCATCGCCGCGCTGCTCGGCGCCGTCTCGGCCAGGTGGTAGTACGTCGTCAAGCCCCGCATCGCCACCGTGGGCAGGTGGGCCAGCCGGGTCGCCGTCCGCGGATCGGTAGCCACCACGGTCGCGGACGTCGTCACGATCCCCGCGTCGGTCGCCACGGAGGTGCCGGTCACCGAGACGGCCCGGACGCCCAGTGCCAGCGCGTCGGGCGCCAGCCCGGCGGCGAGCTGGCGGGGGAGCGCCGCCATCCCCGCGGCGGGCAGGGCCGGGGTGCCGCGCACGAACGCGCGGACCAGCAGCTCCACGAAGCGTCGCGAGGTCTGCCCGCTGTCGTCGGCGAGCACGCCCGCCAGGAAGGGGTCGACCACGCTGGTGCGCAGCCGACCGGTGATCGAGCGCTGCGCGAGGGCGGCGGACAACGGCTCGTCGTCGGCGGCCAGCAGCTCGGCCGGATCAGCCCGGACGACGTCCACGGCCCATCGCGCCAGCGCCAGCTTCTCGCGCACCGAACCCGGCCCGGTCAGGGTCGAGCGCAGGTGCTGCGGCAGGCGACGCGGGTCGGCGAGCACCGTTCGGCGCCCGCCCTGGGCCACGACCACCCCCGGCTCGAAGGGGCGCAGGTCGAGCGCCCCCAGGTCGAGCACGCCCAGCCGGGCCAGCCGGTGCAGCTCGGGGTAGGACGGGTTCAGCAGCTGGAAGCCGCGATCCAGCTGCAGTCCGTCGACGCTGTCCGTGCGCACGCGTCCGCCGACGTCGTCCGAGGCCTCGACCACCAGCACGTTCAGCCTGGCCCGGTGCAGCGCGACGGCGGCGGCCAGCCCGGCCAGTCCGGCACCGATCACGACCACGTCGACGCGGGCCGGCAGTCCCGTCACGTCGGTCTCCGTTCGTCCGGTCGGGTGGCAGCCCGAGGCTACCGCCGAGCCTGTGGACAGCGCCCGCGGTGAATCGTCCGGTTCCGCCAGGCTTGGGGCATGCCCAGTCTGCCGATCGACCCGCCTGCGCCCGTCCTGCCCGGCTACCGGCTCCGGCGCCTGCTCGGCCGAGGCGCCAGCGCGCAGGTGTGGGCCGGCGAGCAGGGCCAGACCGGCCGGCCGGTCGCCGTCAAGCTGGTCCCCGCCGGCCCGGATGCGGAGCGCGAGCTCGCCGTGCTGCGCGCCGTTCGGCACCCGCACGTCGTCCGACTGATCGACGTGGTCACCCGGCACGACGTGGTCACCGGGCACGATGAACTGGCGCTCGTCACCACCCTGCTGGACGGCGGGACGCTGGCCGGCGTCGTCGCGGCCCGCGGCCGGTTGCGCCCCGGCGAGGTGGTCACGACCATCGCCCCGCTGGCCCAGGCGCTCGCGGACCTGCACGCGGCTGGGGTCGAGCACGGTGACCTGGCCCCGGGCAACGTGGTCTTCGACGGCGACGGACGACCCTTCCTGACCGACCTCGGCACCGTGCGCGTCACCGGGGCACCGCGCGCCGAGGTGTTCGGCACCCCTGGGTTCGTCGACCCCGCCGTGCTGGCGGGGCGGCCGGGTGGGCCGGCGAGCGACGTCTACGGACTGGGAGCGCTGTGCTGGTTCGCCCTCGTCGGGTCGCCGGTGCCGACCCCCATGTGCCGTCCGGCGCTCGTCGACGAGGCACCCACCGCGCCGGGGGCGCTGGTGGCCGTGGTGGAGTCAGCGCTGGCGCCCGACCCGGCGAGCCGACCGGCTCCCGCCGAGCTGGCGGCAGCCCTGCACGCGGCCGCCGCGGCGGAACCGGTCTGGCGACCGGGGTTGGCGCCGTCGGACGGCGGCCTGACCCGCCGGGTCGGGACGGGGCCACCCGAGCAGCCCCACGCGATCGGGCCGAGGCATCGCAAGGATCCGCGGCGCGCTCGGTGGGCGGTCATGGCCGGCGCGGTCGCTCTGGTGCTGGCGGTCGGGGGCGGCGCCGTCGTCGGGTCGCGCCCGGAGGCGGTCGCCCAGCAGCCGCGGCTCGCCGCCGCGACCCGGCCCACGGCGCACTCCACCAGCAGGGCACCGGCCATCAGCTCGGCGGCCGAGGCGCTGCCGGTGATCGGCCGGCTCGCGGTGACCCGGACCGCCGCCCTGAGTCGCGTTCCACCCGCCTGTGGCCGCGCCGCACCGCAGCCCGGGGCGGCCGGGTCCGTGCCCGGGTCGACAGCCGACCGGGCCGACCAGCAGGTGCTCGCCGGGCTGGCGTCGCGCTGCCTGCACCTGCGGGGCCTGACGCTGCTGCCGCGGCAGGCGAGGGTCGTCTCGCCCGGCCGCGACCGGGTCGTCGTGGACGTGGTCGTCCAGGAGTCCGCCTACGACGTGGTCGAGGCCTCCGGCGCGGTGGTGCAGCACGTGGCCGCCGTCGCCGGCCGGCGTTCGCGGCTCACGCTGGTCCGGACGTCGGGTGGCTGGCGGGTGGAGCGGGTCAGCTCGACACCCAGCGCACGGCGTCCGCCAGCGTCGGGTGCTCGAAGGTGAACCCGGCGTCCAGCAGGCGCCGCGGGACCACCCGGTGGCTGGCCACGATCGTCTCGCTGAACTGGCCCACGGCTGCGCGCAGCGCGAACGTCGGCGCGGGCAGGATCGCCGGCCGGTGCGCCTGCCGAGCGAGCGCGCGAACCAGCTCGCGCTGTGGGACGGGGTCCGGCGAGCTCAGGTTCACCGGACCGGGAAGGTCGCCGTCCAGCAGCCTGGTCAGCGCACGCACCTGGTCGTCCAGGGTGATCCAGCTCCACCACTGGTCACCGGGGCCGATCGGACCGGCCAGACCGAGGTTGACCAACGGCCGCAGCCGTTCCAGGACGCCGCCCTTTCGGGCCAGCACGAGGGCCGACCGGGCGTACGAGACGGCGATGCCGGCCTCGCGGGCCGATGCTGTCGCCCCCTCCCACGCCTCGACGACGTCGCTCAGGAACGCCGTCCCACGTCCCGACCGCTCGGTCACCTCGGTGTCGGTGTCCGGGTAGTAGTCGATGCCGGACGCGCTCACCAGGACCCGCGGGGCCGGGTCGAGCTCGGCGATGGTGCGGCTGATCAGCGTGGTGCCGTCCACCCGGGACTGAAGGATGGTGCGCTTGTACGACGCCGTCCAGCGGTGGTCGCCGACTCCGGCGCCGGCCAGGTGGACGACCGCATCGGTGCCCTGTAGGGCCGCCACGTCGATGCGTCCCTCGTCGGGGTCCCACCGGGCCTGGTGCCGGGACGCGGGGGTGCGGCGGACCAGGGACAGCACCTCGTGGCCCTGCTCGCGCAGGTGGGGCACGAGGGCCGAACCGATCAGCCCGGAGGCACCTGTGACGACGACCTTCATGTGCTGCGGACCTCCCGGGCCGGGTTGCCCCGGCCCGGGAGGGCGCGGAGCGTCAGAGCCCGAGGTCGGCCTCGAAGGCGCCTTCCTCCAGGCGGTCCTTCATGGCCACCAGGAAGCGTGCGGCATCGGCGCCGTCCACGATCCGGTGGTCGTAGCTGAGGGCCAGGTAGACCATCGAGCGGATCGCGATCGTCTCACCGCCGTCGGAGTCCTGCACGACGACCGGTCGTTTGACGACCGCCCCCGTGCCGAGGATCGCGACCTGCGGCATGTTGATGATCGGCGTGTCGAACAAGGCGCCGCGGCTGCCGGTGTTGGTCAAGGTGAACGTGCCACCGCCGAGCTCGTCCGGGGCGATCTTGTTGGCCCGGGTGCGCTCGGCGAGGTCGGACACCTTCCGGGCGATGCCCGCGATGTTGAGATCGCCCGCGTCCCGGATCACCGGAACGATGAGGCCCTTGTCGGTGTCGACGGCGATGCCGAGGTTCTCCTGGGAGTGGTAGACGATCTCGTCGCCCTCGATGCTCGCGTTCACGGTCGGGTGCGTCTTGAGCGCCTCCACCGCAGCCTGCGCGAAGAACGGCAGGAACGAGAGCTTGACGCCCTCGCGGGCGGCGAAGTCGTTCTTGGCCCGCCCGCGCAGCCGGGCGATCTTCGTGACGTCGACCTCGATGACCGTGGTCAGCTGGGCCGAGGTCTGCAGCGACTCGACCATCCGCTGGGCGATCAGTCGGCGCAGCCGGGTCATCTTCTCCGTCGTGCCGCGCTTGGCCGACACGCCGGCCGGCACCCCGGAGGCAGCCGCCGGGGCGGGCGCGGCTGCGGCGGGCTTGGCGGCGGCCGGCTCGGGCTCCGCTGCCTTCTTCGCCGCGGCGGCGGCATCCAGCACGTCCTGCTTGCGGACGCGCCCGCCGACGCCGGTGCCCTCGACGCCTGCCAGGTCCACGCCGTGCTCAGCGGCCAGCTTGCGCACCAGGGGGGTCACGTAGCTTGACGCGTCACCCGCGGGTGCGGGTGCAGGTGCGGCCGCGGACGGCGCGGACGGCGCGGGGGTGGCTGCCGGCTCGGGCTGGGCCTGGGACTCCGGCTGCTGCGGCTCCGGGGTCGGCGCCGGCTCGGGCTCCGCTTCCGGCTCGGGCTCGGGCTCGGGGTCGGGGGTCCGCTCGGGCTCCGGCTCCGGCTCGGCCTGCTGCTGGGGCTCGCTGGCCCCGCCGCCGATGATCGCGAGCTCGGCGCCGACCGGTACGGTCTCGTCCTCGCCCACGAGCAGCTTGCTCACCGTGCCGGCGACGGGGCTGGGGATCTCGGTGTCGACCTTGTCGGTGGACACCTCGAGCAGCGGCTCGTCGACCTCGACCGAGTCACCCTCGGCCTTGAGCCAACGCGTGACGGTGCCCTCGGTGACGGACTCGCCCAGCGCGGGCATGGTCACCGTGGTGCCGGATCCGGACTCGTCCGAGCCGCCAGACTGCTGCGGCTGGGCCGCGTCGTCGTCGGAGGTGTCGTCGGAGGTGTCGTCGGAGGTCGAGGACTGCTCAGGCTCGGAGGTCTCCGCGCTCGGCTCCTGCTCGGTGGAGGGCTCGGCCTGCTCCTCGGTGGGCTGCTCCGTCGCCTGCTCCGTCGCCTGCTCGTCGCCACCCTCCGCAGCGTCGTCCGAAGCATCGGCACCCTCGTCGGCGCCCCCGTCGGAAGAGCCGGCGTCGCCGTCCCCGATCACGGCGAGGTCGGCGCCGACGGGAACGGTCTCGTCCTCACCGACCAGCACCTCCTGCAGGGTGCCCGCGATGGGGCTGGGGATCTCGGTGTCGACCTTGTCGGTCGAGACCTCGAGCAGCGGCTCGTCGACCTCGACCTGGTCGCCCACCTGCTTCAGCCAACGCGTCACGGTGCCCTCGGTGACGGACTCGCCGAGGGCCGGCATCTTCACCCGCTCTGACATGGGCTGCGCTCTCCTTCGTCGCTGGTACAGGTGGTTCAGTGTCGCGGTCGGATCTCAGGCGTGCACGTGCAGCGGCTTGCCGGCCAGGGCGAGGTGCGCCTCACCCAGCGACTCGTTCTGCGTCGGGTGCGCGTGGATCAGCTGGGCGACCTCCTCGGGGTAGGCCTCCCAGTTCACGATGAGCGAGGCCTCGCCGACCTGCTCACCCATCCGCGCGCCGACCGCGACGAAGCCGACCACGGGGCCGTTCTTCTCGCGGATGAGCTTCACGAAGCCGGTGGTGCCCAGGATCTGGCTCTTGCCGTTGCCGCCCAGGTTGTACTCGAGGGTCTCCACCTGGTCGTCGCCGTACTTCTCCTTGGCCTGCACCTCGGAGAGGCCGACCGAGGCGACCTCGGGGTCGCAGTACGTGATCCGCGGGATGCCGGAGTCGACGACCGGCACGGGCGCGAGACCGGCGATCTCCTCCGCGACGAAGATGCCGTGCGCGAAGCCGCGGTGGGCCAGCTGCAGGCCCGGGACCAGGTCGCCGACGGCGAACACGCCGTCCACGTTCGTGTGCAGTCGCTCGTCGGTGGGGATGAAGCCGCGGTCGACGGTGACGCCGACCTCCTCGTACCCGAGACCGGCGGACGTCGGGCCGCGGCCGACGGCGACGAGGAGCAGGTCGGCCTGCAGCGTCTCGCCACCCTCGAGGGACACGGTGACGCCGCTGTCGTCCTGGCTCACGCTCTCGAACCGGGCGTTCAGCTTGAAGTTGATCTTGCGCTTGCGGAAGGCACGCTCGAGCGCCTTGGAGGCGGCCTCGTCCTCGACCGGCACCAGGTGCGGCAGCGCCTCGACGATCGTCACCTCGGCCCCGAAGGACTTCCAGACGCTCGCGAACTCGACGCCGATCACGCCGCCACCGAGGACGACCACGCTGTTCGGCACCCAGTCCAGGGTGAGCGCCTGGTCGCTGGTGATGACCCGGCCGCCGATCTCCAGACCGGGCAGCGAGCGGGCGTACGAGCCGGTGGCCAGGACCACGTGGCGGCCCTTCACCTGGCGGTCGCCGACCTGCACGGTGTCCTTGGCGACCAGCCGGCCCTCGCCCTCGACGAGCTCGACCTTGTGGGCCTTCGCCAGGCCCTGCAGGCCCTTGTACAGGCGGCTGACCACGCCGTCCTTGTACGAGTTGACCCCGCTCATGTCGATGCCGTCCAGGGCGGTCTTCACACCGAAGCTCGAACCCTCGCGCGCGACGTCCGCCACCTCGGCCGCGTGCAGCAGCGCCTTGGTCGGGATGCAGCCGCGGTGCAGGCACGTGCCGCCCAGCTTGTCCCGCTCGACGAGGGCCACGGACAGACCCAGCTCGGCCGCCCGGAAGGCGCAGGCGTAACCGCCGCTGCCACCCCCGAGGATCACGATGTCGAAGACCTCGCCGGTGCTGTCAGCCACGTCGCCTGCTCCCTTACGTCTCGCGCGCCGCACTTGTGGTGGGCTGCGCTGGTGGTTGGCGGAGCCCATCCTGTCACCAACCCGCAGCGGGCACGCAACGTGGTCGATCTGGACCCCGGGGTGGAACGCTGCGCACGGTCCGGGGCTTCCCGAGGCACACTGGTGGCCCCTGCACCGCTGATCCGGAGGTACGAGGCGTGGCGTGGTTCCGACGTCGTCCCAAGACGGCACCGACTCCGTCCAACCGTCCGACCAAGAAGGACGTCGAGGTCGCGACCGCGCACCTGCGAAACTTCGTGACCACCCGGGTGGGCGTCGAGATGTACGTCGAGCCGCAGACCTCGGTGACGCCGACCACCGCGGTGCTGATCGCGGCCACGGGCGAGTGGACGCGGCGCCGGGTCAGCGGCCCGCAGGCCGCCGGCGACCTGGCCCGTGAGCTCGGCATCCCCGTGTACGACGTCCAGCAGACCGGCTACCCCGGCCGGATGCGTGAGTGGACGTCTCACCAGCGCAAGCAGCAGCAGGGCTAGCTGCTGGCGAACTCCTCGGTGAACTCGACCAGGGTGCGCAGCGAGTGCCCGGTGCCTCCCTTGGGTGTGTAGCCCCACGGCTTGGTCTCGCAGTAGGACGGCCCGGCGATGTCCACGTGCGCCCACGCGATCTTGCCCTCGCCGTCCGCGCGGTCGCCGACGAACTCCTTGAGGAAGATGCCGGCCACGAGCATGCCGCCCATCCGCTCGCCCATGTTCGCGATGTCGGCGACCTGCGAGTCCATGCTCGAGCGCAGCTCGGCCGGCAGCGGCATCGGCCACATCGTCTCGCCGGAGCGCTCCGCCGCGGCGTGGATGCGCCCGCGCAGGTCGTCGTCGTTGGCCATGATCGCGGCGTAGCGGTGGCCGAGCGCGACCACCTGGTGGCCGGTCAGCGTCGCGACGTCGATGATCGCGTCCGGGTACTCCTCACCGGCCGCCACGATCGCGTCGGCCAGCACGAGCCGGCCCTCGGCGTCCGTGTTCAGGACCTCGACGGTGCGTCCGCCGTAGGTGGTCAGCACGTCGGACGGGCGCTGGGCCGTGCCGGACGGCATGTTCTCGGCCAGCGGCACCCACGCGGTCACCTTGACCTTGGTGCGCAGCCGGGCCAGCGCGAGCACGGCCGCGGCCACGGTGGCACCGCCGGCCATGTCGGACTTCATGGTCTCCATGCCCGCCGGCGGCTTGAGCGAGATACCGCCCGTGTCGAACGTGATGCCCTTGCCGATCAGGGCCAGGTGCTTCTTCGCCCCGCGCGGTGCGTAGGTGATCTTGACCAGGCGAGGCGGGCGGCTCGAGCCCAGGCCGACGCCGAGGATGCCGCCGTAGCCACCCTTGGCGAGCGCCTTCTCGTCCAGCACCTCCACCTTGACCGGGTGGGCCTTCGCGGCCGCGACGACCTCGTCGGCGAAGGCGGCGGGGGGCAGGTCGCCGGGGGCGGTGTTGACCAGGTCGCGGACCAGGTGCACGGCCTTGGCGATCTCCTGGGCGCGGCTGGCGGCGGCGTTGGCCGCCTTGTCGGCGGCCAGCGGGGTGAGGACGGTGACGTCGGAGACCGGCGCCTTGACGTCGTCCGCGGTGCGCGCGCGGTGGCGGGTGAACGAGTAGGCGCCGAGCAGGGCGCCCTCGCTCACCGCGGCCACGGCGTCCGCCGTCTTGGCGGGCAGGGCGAAGGCGACGGACGTCGTCCCGGGCAGGGCGCGGGTGGCGGCGCCGGCGGCACGGCGCAGCGTCTCGAGGTCGTACGTCGAGGTGCGTCCGGTCACGGCCTTGCCCAGCCCGGTGAACGCGATCGCGATGGCGGCGACGTCCTTGCCGGCCGGGATCCGCACCACCTGGTCGGTCGCACCGGTGACCCCGATGCCCGCGAGCGCACCGGACAGGCTGGTGCGCAGGGCGCGCGGCAGCACCCCGCCGTCGACCAGGACCGGCCCATCGGCCGAGCTCGCCACACCGACCACCAGAGTGTCGGTCTTGATGGACTTGACGTCCTTGTCGGACAGGCTGAGCGAGGTCACCGAGGGTCCTTCCGCAGGGTTGAGGACCGGGTCACGATCCGCCCCTGATGCTAGACGCCGGGCGGTGCGCCGCGAACGGTAGGTTTCCCCGCATGGCCGACACCACCCATTCGCCCGAGTCCAGCACGTCCTCCGGCTCGCCCCTTCGCCGCTCGCCGCTGCACGAGCGCCACGAGGCAGCCGGCGCGAAGATGGCGGACTTCGGTGGCTGGTCGATGCCGATCGAGTACGCCGGTGGCGGCGTCGTCGCCGAGCACGCGGCCGTGCGCGAGCGGGTCGGCCTGTTCGACGTCAGCCACCTCGGCAAGGCGCGGGTCGCCGGGCCGGGGGCGGCCGACTTCGTGAACGCGGTGCTGACCAACGACCTCGCTCGGATCGGGCCCGGCAAGGCGCAGTACACGATGTGCTGCGACCGCTCCGGCGGTGTGGTCGACGACCTGATCGCCTACCTGCGCGCTGACGACGACGTGCTGCTGGTGCCGAACGCGGCCAACACCGCCGAGGTGGTCCGCCGGATGCAGGGCGCCGCGCCGGACGGGGTCGAGGTCGAGGGCCAGCACGAGGCGTACGGCGTGCTCGCGGTGCAGGGGCCGCTGTCCGACCAGGTGCTCGAGGCGCTCGGACTGCCCACCGGTCACGACTACATGAGCTTCGTGGACGCCGACTGGCAGGGCGTGCCGGTCGTGGTGTGCCGCACCGGATACACGGGGGAGCGGGGCTACGAGCTGCTGCCGCCGTGGGACGCGACGGCCCAGCTGTGGGACGCCCTGGTCGAGGCGGTGACCGTCGCGGGGGGCCGGGTGGCCGGGCTGGGGGCCCGCGACACGCTGCGCACCGAGATGGGCTACCCGCTGCACGGTCACGAGCTGAGCCTGGACATCTCGCCGGTCCAGGCCCGGGCCGGGTGGGCGGTCGGCTGGAGGAAGCCGGACTTCTGGGGGCGGGACGCACTGGTGGCCGAGAAGCAGGCGGGCGCGTCGCGCTTGCTGTGGGGGCTGCTCGCGCTGGACCGCGGCATCCCGCGCGACGGCTTCGTCGTCAAGCGCGACGGTCTGGACGGAGACGAGGTCGGCGTGACGACGTCCGGTACCTTCTCGCCCACGCTGAAGCAGGGCATCGCCCTGGCGCTGCTGGAGCGGTCGGTGGCCGAGGGCGACGACGTCGTCGTCGACGTCCGTGGTCGGGCGCTGCGCTGCCGGGTGGTGAAGCCGCCGTTCGTGGACGTGCAGACCCGCTGAGACTCAGGCGGCGGTCGCGAGGACGGCGAGCGTCGCTGCCAGGGACACCTCGACCAGGGCGCCGAGGACGTCACCGGTGATGCCACCCAGCCGGCGGGTGCAGCGGACCAGGACGGCGCCGGCGGCCAGCACGGCGAGCGCCGCGGCGAGCGGGCCGGACCACCACGGCGTGCCGGAGGCGAGCGCGGCGAGGGTCACCACGACCCCAGCCAGCAGGACGGCGGAACCGGCGGCCCAGCGGGGCACGGACCCGGCGACCATGGCTCCCAACCCGTCACTGCGCGCGGCGGGAACCCCCGAGGCGCAGGCCAGCGCGAGCACGGCGCGTGAGACGACCACCGCGGCGCCCGAGAGCAGCGGCTGCTCGACCAGCGCGGCCACGCACGCCACCTGCGCGAGGAGCACGAGCACCAGCGTGGCGGCGCCGATCGGGCCGACGTCCCCGGTACGCATCACTGCCAGCGCCCGTTCGCGGTCGTAGCTGGCGGCCAGCCCGTCGGCGGTGTCGGCCAGGCCGTCCAGGTGCAGGCCCCGGCTCGACCACGCGAGGGCGCCGACGGCGACGGCGCCGACCAGCAACGGCGGGGCGCCCAGGGCCGACCCGGCCCAGCCCACCAGTGCCACGAGTGAGCCGGGCAGCAGGGCCACCAGCCCGGCCAGCGCCATGGCCCGGCCGGCCGCCTCCCGGTCGACGGTGACCGGCGCGGGGACGGGCAGCACGGTGAGGGTGCCCGTCGCCAGCCGGACGCCGTCGCGTAGGGCGCCGGGGCGGCTCACGTCGCGTCGGCGGGCAGCCCGGCCATCGGGTCCGGCGGCAGCAGGTCGGCCAGCAGTCCCATGTCCGCGCACATCGCCTGCGCGGCCCGCAGGATCGGCAGCGCGGTGAGTGCGCCGGTGCCCTCGCCGAGCCGCATTCCTAGGTCTACCAAGGGTTCCAGGCCGAGCACGTCGAGCACCCGGTGCTGGGCCGGCTCGGTGGAACGGTGCCCAGCCAGCCACCAGTGGCTGGCGCTGTCGACCAGCCGGCGGCCGACGAGTGCGCACGCGCACGAGACCACGCCGTCCAGGAGCACGGGGGTGCGCCGGACGGCGGCCTGCACGAGGAAGCCGGTCATCGCGGCGGTGTCGGCGCTGCCGACGGTGCGCAGCACCGCCAACGGGTCCTCGCGGACGGCGCGCCCGCGGTAGGCGGCATCACGCAGAGCGCCGACCTTGCGGGCCCAGGCGTCGTCGTCGATACCCGTCCCGGTGCCGACGACGTCCAGTGGCTGCAGGTCGAGCAGCACCGCGACGAGCGCGGCGGCGACCGTCGTGTTCCCGATGCCCATGTCGCCGGCGATCAGCAGGTCGGCGCCGCTGTCGACCTCCTCGTCCGCGATCCGCTGGCCGCTGACGAAGGCGCGCTCGACCTCGTCGTCGGTCAGGGCGTCCTCGACGTCGATCGAGCCGGACCCGCGGCGCACCTTGTGCTCGGTCACGGCGGCCGGCAGGTCGTCGGTGTCGGCGTCGACGCCGAGGTCCAGCACCCGCACCTTCGCACCGTGCAACGTGGCCAGGGCGTTCACCCCGGCCGCACCGGCGAGGAACGTGCGCACCATCGCGGCGGTCACCTCGGGCGGGTACGCCGAGACCCCCGACCTCGCGATGCCGTGGTCGCCGGCGAACACCACGACGCGGACGTCGTCCAGCGGCCGGGGCGGTGAGGCGCCCTGGACCCCGGACAGCCAGGCGGCCAGCTGCTCGAGGCGGCCGAGGGAGCCGAGCGGCTTCACCAGGCCGTCCAGGCGCAGGCGGGTGTCGCTGGCCGCGTCCCAGTCGCGAAGGCTGACGGCCTCGCGCAGTGCGGTCAGGTCGATCGAGGTCATGCAGTGTCCTGTTCGAGGGAGTCGGCGGTGCTGGCGTGGCGGGTCAGGTCGAGCACGGGGTGCAGTGCGGTGCGGACCGCGGCGTGCCGTCCAGGGGTCGACGAGATGTCGGCCGGGTCGGTGGAGGGTGCCGGGACGTCGAGCGCGCGGTGGGGGCGGGAGACCTCGGCCGGCTGCCCGGTCTCATCCGCGGACCCGGTTGCCGCGGCGGGGGAGCCGAGCGCGGCGAGGTCGAGCACCCGCCCGGCCACCACCAGCAGCACCCGCTCGCTGGCCGCGGAGATGCGGGTGTTCAGCCGGCCCAGCTGGTCCCGGAACACCCGGCCCGACCACGAGCCCGGCACGACCCCCGAGCCGACCTCGTTGCTGACCGCCACCACCGGTACGCGCACCGCGTGCCAGGCCTCGACGAGCGCGTCGACGTGCTGGTCGACGGCGTGCTGCCACCCCGGGGCCTGCTCCCAGGCGCCGCAGCGGGACAGCACGCTGGTCATCCACATCCCGAGGCAGTCGATGATCACCGGCCCCTGCGCGCCGCGCAGGGCCGCTCCGAGGTCGGTGGTCTCCAGCGTGGTCCAGTGCGCCGGACGACGCAGCTGGTGCGCCGCCACGCGTTCCAGCCACTCGTGGTCGTCGCCGTCCGGGACGTACCCGGTGGCCACGTAGGTGACCGGTGCGTCCGCCGCGAACAGGGCCTCGGCCACGCTGGACTTGCCGGACCGCACCCCACCGAGCAACAACGTGCGGCGCGGTTCGTCGTCGCCCCCCACGAGCCCGGTCATGGCTTCGGCCGGCTGCGCGGCGCGGGCCCGGGCGCGGCTGGCCGCCCGGTCGAGCTGGAAGGCGTGCCCGTCGTCGACCACCTGCACGCCCCAGGCACCCAGGCGCGGGCGCAGGTCGACCGGGCTGTGGTGGGACAGGTGGACGGCGGCGATGCGGCTGCCTCGGGTCAGTGCCCGAGCGCCGCGCAACCGCACCATCTGGTCCGCGAAGGTGGACAGGTCGAGGTGGTCGGTGCCGCTCGGCGCACCGGGACCGCGACGGTCACCGAAGGTCGCCTCGAGCAGCACGAGGTCGAACTCGGCGTCAGTCGTGGCGGTGATGGTGGCCTCGGGCAGGGGGCCGGTGTCCGTCGCGTAGAGCATCCGCTCGCCGCCCGGGCCGGTCAGGTCGTAGACGACGGCCTCCTCCTCGCCGTGGGCGCCGGCCAGCACGCGGACGGTGTAGCCGTCCGCCTGCAGGACGTCGCCCGGCAGCACCGCCTGCCAGCGCACCGGCGCATCCGGTGCGGCCCACAGGCACCACGACGCGATGACCGGCGCCGGACCGACGACCGTGAGGGGTTCGGTGCGCCCGGCCCAGGCCCGAGACAGCAGGGCCATGGGCGCGCTGTGGTCGGGGTGGTCGTGGGTGACCAGGATGTGCGTGACCTGCTGCAGGCCGCCCTCGAACCGCAGGGCCGCGCGCGGTGTCTCGGGGCCGCAGTCGAGCAGGATCCGGCCGTCGACCAGCGCGGACGTCGGGCCGCGCCACTGCTGGGCGTGCTGGGCGGCCAGGCAGGAGGCGCACTCGCAGAAGGCATTGGGCCAGCCGTCGGCGGAGCCGGTGCCGAGAAGCCGTACGCGCATCATTCGTCCATCCGTGCCTGAGCCGACGACAGGGACGACGGCGGCTCGAACGTTCCCGCTGTCGCGAAGGCCGCCCGCCGTGCGCCGCGTCGCAGGGAAGCCAGCACGGGCCGGCCGGCTCCGAGCACGAGCGCAGCAGTGAGCAGCCCTCGCGGCAGATCCCACCCCAAGCTGGTGGCGAGGTAAAACGCAGCGTAGCGGCCGAGGTTGGCACCTACGGGATCTCCTGGGACAAAAGTCGTCGCGTCGCCGACCGCGCTGGCCAGGAAGGGCCAGAACCACAGGTTCATCACCACGCCGTAGGCCAGACCGGCGACGAAGCCGTAGGCCGCCAGGAGCCAGCGCTCGTGCCGTCCGGTGGCCCGGGGCAGCGAGCCGGCGAAGAAGCCCACCATGCCGGCGGCGACCATCTGGAACGGCGCCCACGGTCCCACGCCGCCGGTGAGGAACGCCCCGACCAGCACGGACAGCGCCCCGAGGACGAAGCCGGCGCCGCGGCCGAGCACCCGACCGGAGACGACCAGCAGGAAGAACATCGGTTCCAACCCGGCGGTGCCGGCGCCGAGCACCCGCAACGCACCGCCGAGCGCCGCGAGGACGCCCAGGACCGACACGGTCTTGGCGTCCAGCCCGCCGCTGGCCAGCTCCGAGACCACGAGCGCCGCCATCAGCGCGAGCAGCACGACGAACAGCCAGGGCGCGTCGCCGCCGTGGGCGAGGCCCGTGCCGGGCCGGACGACGAACGGCCAGGCGAAGGCCGCGAAGCCCACCAGCATCGTGGCGACCAGGACGACGGAGGACCGCCAGCGGACGGCGATCAGCGCGGCCGACCGGGCCGGTGCGACGCTCACGACGCCTCCAGTGCGGCCGTCAGGTCGGCGACCGTGAGCCACGGCTGCGGGTGCATGACCTTGGCCACCTGAGGGGCGAACGCAGGGGAGCCGCCCAGCACGTCGACGGTCGCGCCGTCCGCGACGATCTCGCCCTCGGCGAGCAGTGCGACGCGGTCCGCGACGTCCGCCACGAGCTCGACGTCGTGGGTGGCGAGCAGCACGGCACGTCCGGCGTCGGCCATCGCGCGCAGGCTCAGCACGAGCCGCGCCTTCGCTCCGTAGTCCAGCCCGCGGGTCGGTTCGTCCAGCAGCAGCAGCGGCGGCCGGCCGGCCAGCACGATCGACAGGGCGAGGGCGAGGCGTTGACCCTCCGACAGGTCCCGCGGGTGGGTGTCGTCGGCGACGTCCGGTGCGAGGTCGGCCAGCAGTGCGCGCACCGTCCCGGCCGGCACGGACATGTCGGCGTCCCCGGAGCGGCACTCCGCGCCGACGCTGTCCGCGTACAGCAGCAGTCCGGGGTCCTGCGGCACCAGGCCGACGTGCCGGACGAGCTCGGCCGGCCGCAGGGTGGCCGGGTCCTGGCCGTCGCTGCGCAGCCGTCCCTTGACGACCGCGAGCTGACCGGCGGCCGCCGCCAGCAGGGTCGACTTGCCGGCGCCGTTGCGGCCCATCAGGGCCACCACCTCACCGGCGTGCACGGCAAGGTCGACGCCGCGCAGCACGGGGGTCCGCCCGCGCTCGACGACGAGCCGCTCGGCCAGCAGCGCCGGCGGGCTCGCCGCGGCCACCGGCAGCGGCGTGATGGACGAAGCGGTCGGCGACGCGGCGGTGGCACCGGGGCGGTCCGCCAGCCGGCGGCGCAACGGCTCGGCATGACGTC
This sequence comes from Angustibacter luteus, assembly GCF_039541115.1. Lineage (NCBI taxonomy): Bacteria > Bacillati > Actinomycetota > Actinomycetes > Kineosporiales > Kineosporiaceae > Angustibacter > Angustibacter luteus. The sequence goes on along the minus strand of NZ_BAABFP010000005.1, from coordinate 970,960 downwards.
GGGCCTCGCGCACCGAGAGCGGCAGCGGCTCCCAGCCGGCCATCCGCCCCAGGGTCACCACGGGCGGGGCGACCGGCGAGGTCGCCATCGCGCGTCGCGGGTCGTCGTGGCACACGAGCCCGTCGGCCACGATCACCACGCGGTCGGCGTACTGGACCACGCGCTCGAGCCGGTGCTCGGCCAGCAGCACGGTCAGTCCCAGGTCGTGCACCAGTCGGGTCAGCGCGGCCAGGACCTCCTCTGCCGCAACGGGATCCAGGGCGGACGTCGGCTCGTCGAGCACCAGGATGCGCGGGTGCGCCGCGAGGACGCCGCCGATGGCGACGCGCTGCGCCTGCCCGCCGGACAGGGTGCGCAGCGCCCGGCCCCGCAGGTCGGCCAGGCCCATCAGGTCGAGCGTCTCCTCGACCCGCTTGCGCATCACGTCGCCCGGCAGCCCCAACGTCTCGAGGCCGTACGCGAGCTCCTCCTCGACGGTGTCCGTCACGAAGGCCGCGGTCGGGTTCTGGCCCACGATGCCGACGACGTCCGCGAGGTCGCGTGGTCGGTGGGTGCGGGTGTCGCGACCGTCCACGAGCACGCGCCCGGACAGCGTGCCGCCGCTGAAGTGCGGCACCAGCCCGTTGACGCACCGCAGCAGGGTCGTCTTGCCGCTTCCGGTCGCCCCGACCACGAGGGCCAGCTCGCCCTCGTCGATGGTGAGGTCGACGTCCCGCAGCACCGGACCATCGGCGCCGTCGTAGCGCACGCCCACCTGCTCGAACCGGATCATGCCGCGGTCCCGAGCGTGCTGCCGCTGCGGTCGGTCCCGGCCGCGGTGGCGTCCGCGCGCAGCCCGGCGCGCAACGCCGCCCGGGCTGGGGGCATCGGGGTGAACCACGCGGGCAGCAGGGCGAAGAGGACGCCGGCCGCCGGGAGCCAGGGCAGCGTGGGCCACTGCGCCGGAACCGTGATCGGCACCAGGCCCGGGGTGCCGCGCTGCGCCGCCGCGATCACCAGCCCCGCCGCGGTGACGCCGCACAGCACGGTCAGCCACTCGGGCACGGCCCACGGATCCGGCCGGTACCGCGAGCGCGGGTCGCGACGCGCCCCCACGAGCAGCGCCGCCAGGACCGCGACCGCGCCCACCGCGAGCAGGGGCAGCCCGAGCAGCGGACTCGACCCACCGTCCAGCACCCCGTACGTGCCGGCGACCACCCCGCCGAGGCCCAGCATGGTCAGGGACGTCGCCCACCGGCGCGAGCGGTCGTCCCGGAACACGGTGCGTCCGTAGCCGCGGGACTCCATCGAGGCGGCGAGCTCGAGCGAGCGCTCCAGCGCGCCGTCGAGCACGGGCACGGCCAACCGGGCCAGCTCGCGAGGCCCCCGCCCGGCGTGGCCGCGCAACCGGCGCGCGGCCCGGACCCGGCGCGCGTCGTCGACCATCTGCGGAGCGTAGGTCAGGGCCACGACGAGCGCGGTGCCGACGTCGTACAACGTGGCCGGCACGTACCGCAGCAGCCGCCGCGGGCTGGCCAGCGCGTTCGCCGCCCCGATGCACGCCAGGACCGCCGCCAGCCGCGCGCCGTCGTAGGCCGCGGCCAGCACCTCCTCCAGCGAGACCGGTCCGCCGAGCCGCACGCCGCCGGCCGCCGCGGGCAGCGGCACCTCGGGCAGCCGCAGCAGGATGGTGGTCCCCGGCACCCCGCCACCGAGCAGCGCCTGGAGCACCACCCGCATCGCGATCACGAACAGCCCGAGCCGCAGGAACGCGCCGAACGGGGACGACGTCCCCGCCTCGCGCCGGGCGGACACCACGTAGCCGGCGACCGCCACCACCAGCAGCAGCAGCAACGGGTTCGTGGTGCGGCTGGCCGCTGTGGCGAGCCCGATCGCCCACAGCCACCACGCCGCCGGATGCAGCATCCGGGGCAGTGTGAGGCTGCGGAGCAGGGGGTTCATGCGCGGGTCACCGGGGAGTCGTCAGTCCTTGAGCTCGCTGCCGCGGCGCATCGCCAGCAGCGCCAGCACCGCGCCGCCGACGACCGCCACACCGATGCCGACCCAGGCGGCCGTGGGGATGCCCCCGTCGTCGTCCGACGCCGTGCTGCTCGAGGCGCTGGTCGGCTCGGCGGCGGGCAGCGTGATCGAGGTGTCCGGGCTGGCCGCGGCGGCCGGGACCGGGTCGACCGGGTCGCCGCAGCCGGTGGCCGGCCAGCCGTTGATCGCGCAGGTCAGGCTCTTGTCCAACCGCAGCGTGAGCCCGGCAGCGGCCATCACGTCCGATCCGGTCGCTGCGGTCGGCACGCTGACGCACTGGGCGATGGGAGCCGGCGGGGCCGACGTCCCGTCCGGTCCGTCGGCCGGACGGCCGAAGTCCACCACGAGCGCGACCAGCTTGTTGCCGGCCGTCTTGTCCGTCGTGCCGCACAGGCTGTCGAAGGTGGGCACGAGGCGCGGGGTGCGGGTGGAGGACTCGTCGGCGACCGCGAACCGCCACCCCTCGACGGCACCGTCGGCCGGTGTGGTCTCGGCCGGGCCCTTCTGGGCGAAGGTCCAGGCGCCGTCCTTGAGCTGGTAGTAGCCCCAGTAGCGGTACGCGTCGGCGTGGGCAGGGCTCGCCACCACGAGTCCGGCGACGGCAGCGACGACGAGCACTGCCATGAGCCGGAGCGCGCGCAGCAGGGTGGTGCGGGGATGGGCGTTCACGTTCGGTACCTCCTCGCGGTGGGCGCGGGAGGTCGGTGCGCTCGAGTCACGGGTCCGTGGGGACCAGTTCCTCCGGCGAGCGCACCAACGTCCGGCTCCGTGCCGCAGACCTCGGCGGATGTGTCGGAGCCTGGTCCCAGGTGCGGTGCTCCGGCTTGCCGTGCCCGTGTGCGGGGTCCGGCCTACGGTTGCGGGTCAGCGCCGGACTCGGACCGGCTTCCCCGCGCCAAGGGTGTCAGGTGCCGCAACCGTGCCACCGGGGCATGAGCACTGTCAAAGCGCCGGGCAGACTGTCCGGGTGCTGTTGCCCCTCAGGACCTCGCGAGCGCTCGGGCTCGTGCTCGGCGCCGCACTGGACGCGGCGTTCGGCGACCCCCGGCGCGGCCACCCCGTCGCCGGCTTCGGGCGGGCCGCCCGATCCCTGGAAGGGCGGCTCTGGGCCGACTCACGGCGTCGCGGCGCCGTCTTCACCGGGATCGCGGTCGGCGTCCCCGTCGTCCTCGCGGCCGCGCTGGAGCGCCGGGCGACGAACCCGGTGGTGCGCACCGTGCTCACCGCTGCGGCGACCTGGGCCGTGCTCGGCGCCCGCAGCCTCGCCGTGGAGGGACGGGTGATGGCCGCGCTGCTCGCGGACGCGGAGGGGGACGGCGACCTCGGCCCGGCCCGCGAGCGCCTGTCCCACCTGGCCGGGCGCGACCCGGCGGGGCTGGATGCTGCCGGGCTCAGTCGCGCCAGCGTCGAGTCGCTCGCCGAGAACACCTCCGACGCCGTCGTCGCCCCGCTGCTCTGGGGCGCGGTGGCCGGCGTCCCCGGCCTCGTCGGCTACCGCGCGGTGAACACGCTGGACGCCATGGTCGGTCACCGCTCGCTCCGGTACGAACGGTTCGGCTGGGCGTCGGCGCGGCTGGACGACGTCGCCAACTTCCTGCCCGCCCGGGTCAGCGCCGCGCTCGCTGCCCTGGCCGGCCGACGTCCCTCCGCGTCCCTGGTGGCCTGGCGCCGAGACGCCGGCCAGCACCCCAGCCCGAACGCCGGTCCGGTCGAGGCCGCCTTCGCCGGGGCCCTGGGCCTACGGCTCGGCGGCGCCAACGTCTACGCGGGGCGGGTCGAGGACCGGGGCTACCTTGGGGACGGACGACCCCCCGCGCGGCCGGACCTGGAGCGCGCGGTGCGGCTGTCCGTCGCCGTCGACGCGCTGGCGGTGCTGCTCGCAGGGGGTGTCGCGTGGGTGCTGGGACGGCGTCGGTGAACCGGCGACGCGGCGCGCTGCTCGTGGCCGGGACGACGTCGGACGCCGGGAAGTCCCTGGTCACCACGGCGTTGTGCCGCTGGCTGGCCCGGCAGGGGGTGGCCGTCGCCCCGTTCAAGTCGCAGAACATGTCGAACAACTCGATGGTCTGCGCGGACGGCGGCGAGATCGGCCGCGCGCAGTGGCTGCAGGCGATCGCGGCGCGGCGGGAGCCCGAGGTGGCGATGAACCCGGTGCTGCTCAAGCCCGGCAGTGATCGGCGCAGCCACGTGGTCCTGATGGGTCAGCCGTACGGCGAGCTGGAGGCGGGCGAGTTCGCCACCGGACGACGGGTCCTGGCCGAGGCCGCCTACGCCGCCTTCGACGACCTGCGCTCGCGGGTGGACGTCGTCGTGGCTGAGGGGGCTGGGAGTCCGGCGGAGGTCAACCTGCGCGACGGGGACTACGTGAACATGGGGCTGGCCCAGCACGGCCGGCTACCGGTCGTGGTGGTCGGCGACATCGACCGCGGGGGCGTCCTGGCCGCGATGTACGGGACGCTCGCCCTGCTCGACCTCGCCGACCAGGCCCTGATCGCCGGCTGGGTCGTCAACAAGTTCCGCGGGGACGTCGGGCTGCTGCTGCCGGGACTGGACACGCTGACCGAACGCACCGGACGCCCCGTGCTGGGCGTGCTGCCCTGGCTGGACGACGTGTGGATCGACTCCGAGGACGCGCTCGCCGTCGCCGGTTGGCGGGGTAGACCGGATGGCCGACCCGTCGGGCGCACGCTGCGCGTCGCCGTCGTCCGCTTCCCCCGGGTGTCGAACGCCACGGACGTCGACGCGCTCGCGCTCGAGCCCGGTGTCGCCGTCGAGGTCACCGCGGACCCCGACGTGGTCGCGGCGGCGGACATCGCCATCCTGCCCGGAAGCCGCTCCACCGCAACGGACCTGGCGTGGCTGCGAGAGCGGGGGCTGGCCGACGCGGTCGTGGCGCGGGCGCGGGCCGGGCGACCGGTGCTGGGGATCTGTGGCGGCTACCAGATGCTGGCGCGCACCATCGAGGACGACGTGGAGTCCGGGGTCGGGCTGGTGCCTGGCTTGGACCTGCTGCCGACCGCAGTGACCTTCGAGCGGGCCAAGGTGCTGGGCCGGCCGACCGGCAGCTGGCAGGGTACCCCCGTGACCGCGTACGAGATCCACCACGGCGTCGCGCACAAGCTCGCGTCGGCGGACGACGTCGAACCGTTTCTCGACGGGTGGCGGCGCGGACCGGTCTGGGGGACCACCTGGCACGGTGCCTTCGAGAACGACGCGTTCCGGCGGGCCTGGCTGGAGCAGGCGGCGCTTCAGGCCGGGCTGCGCTGGACGCCTTCTGGTGCACCGGGTTTCGTCGAGGTCCGCGAGCAGATGATCGACCGGCTCGCCGACGCGGTCGAGGAGAATCTCGACACTGACGCGATCTGGCGGCTGATCGAGGGCGGGCGGTCCAGATGAGCGAGGGGATGGGCTCGACGACCATCCGGGTGATCAGTGGCCACAAGCAGGACGGGACGCCGGTCTACGAGAGCCTGTTGGTGGAACGGACTCCCGAAGGCACGTACCGACTCCTGCGTTCGCCGGGGTTGGTCCTGGGCGTCGCCCGCGACGACGTCGTGCGCTTCGATCGCTCGCGAGAACGCGTCGAGGTCGTCCGGCGTGGGGGCGTCGTCGCGTTTCAGGTGCACGGGCCGCACGCGGTGGCGGACACGCTCGTTGACCAGGTCGCCCAGCTCGGCGGCGCCCTGGATGGTCGGGCTCCGCAGCTGACCATCTTCTCGATCCCCGTGACCGCGGGTTTCGCCGCCATCGAGGGGCTGGCCAACGGCCTCACGCAGCGGCATCCGGAGGTCGAGTGGTTCTACGGCAACGTCTACGACGAGGACGGCGAGACGCCCCTCAACTGGTGGGTTCCCGAGCAGGAGTAGAGCGGGACAGGCAAGCTCCGGCCCCCCGACCGACGCTGTCGATGCGGTACAACAGACCGGTGGCGACGACCCATCTGCAGTTCCACTGCCTGCCCGACGAGGCAGCGGGCCTCTTCGCGGCGTGGACCGAAGGGCTCAGCGGCACGCTGGCCGCGGAGACCTTCTTCCCGGAGTACGCCGTTCACGAGCTGAGGCGTGACGACGGGTGGGCGCAAGCGGTTACCGGTGGCCTCTCGGTCGACCGCTTGAACCTGGTCGTCGGTGGCATTCGGCAGCCGGTCGACCGCTCAACCGACTTCCTCCGTCGTCACCCGGATGCACTGCGGCTGACGCTTCCGATCTCGAACGAGGAGGGACTGCGCGAAGCCTCGCTCGACGGTTGCTCGACGTCCCCGGAGGTCGCGCAGATGTGGCGGACGGCGCTCACCCGAGCCAAGCGCTCTCTCACGCGGGCACCCGTGACGCTGACCCTTCCGTTCACCGGAGCGACCGACTCGGTGCTGCGCTACCACTCGCGGGGGGTCCGGGAGTCGGCAGCCGGCGGGCTACGGCTGCTGGCGATCGCGGGGAACGGCCAGTTCCAGCTGCAGAACGACCCGCGATAGTCGTGTCGAGCGGGACGCAGATATCCGGCAGGAGGCATGCGGTCGCGCGCCGTACGCCCACGTCGAAGATCCTGAGCGCCCTGGTCCCTGCGGGAGTGATCCCTCAGGACGCCGCAGTCGACGCGCGCAAGCGGACCGCCACCTGGGACGAGCACGGCCTCAGGTACGTGGTCTACCTCGCCTCGGGGTCTCGCTGGCGTTTCGTCCGCGGACCGGGAACCCGGACGGGACCGTAGCCGCCTGGCCGACGGCCAGCCGCGTGGCGACCGGCCTGGTGGAGGGCCTCGCGGCGGGCCTGGGTCGGGCCGTCGCGCTCGTGACGAGCAGGCGAGAGCTCTGCCGACTGCTGCTCGCAGAGGGTGATGTGGGCTCCGGTGACGTGTACCTCTGGCACTACCAGGCCTACCCCGCCCGGCTGGTGAAGGCGCTGCTGCTCGCGCGCGACATCGGCGCGCAGGACGACGTCGAGCAGGCGCTGGACGCCCTGCACGGCGGCCGTGTCCTGCCCATCTCACCCAGGGAGTCGGAGGACGTCCTCGTGACGGCGACGAGGCGCGCGCGTGAGTTCGAGGCGGTGCTCGGCCGGCCCATCGACCTGCGTCGGCCGCCCCGAAGGGAAGGCTCTGACCTGACCAGCGCGTGACCGCTGGGTGGGTGGCTGGGCAGGGGGCCGGGCCGATAGGGTCGGCCCTGACCAACGACGGCACGGCAGGAACCCGGTGAGAATCCGGGACGGTCCCGCCACTGTGACCGGGGAGTGGTCGCACCACGCACCGCCGGGTATGACCGGCGGAGCAGCCACTGGGGGCTTGCCCCCGGGAAGGCGGAGCGACCGCGTCGATCCGGGAGTCAGGAGACTGCAGCCGTCGCGACCTTCGGCTTCGGGGCGCGGTACCCCGAGGAGGGACGGCCCTACGTGGCCTCGCGACTGCTTTTGCTCTCCACCTCCGACACGGACCTGCTGGCTGCCCATCGCAGCGGTGCGTGGCAGGTGGCCAACCCCGCCCGGCTGACGGTGGACGACGTCCCCGACCTGCTGCACGGTGTCGACCTCGTCGTCGTCCGGCTGCTCGGTGGTCGTCAGGCCTGGCCGGAGGGCCTGGACGCGCTGCTCGCCACGCGTCTCCCGGTGGCCGTGATGAGCGGGGAGGGCGGCCCCGATGCGCCCCTGCAGGCCCTGAGCACGATGCCGTCCGGGCTGGTCACCGAGGCCCTGAGCTACCTCGTCGAGGGTGGCGTCGACAACCTGCGCGAGCTCGCCGCGTTCCTGGGCGACACGGTGCTGCTGGACGGTGCCTGCTTCGAGCCGCCGCAGGCGATGCCGCAGCACGGCGTGCACGAGTGGACGCCGGTCGCGCCGGTCCTCGACGTGGCCGGCGTCCGCCCGGTGGTGGGCATCGTCTTCTACCGCGCGCACGAGCTCAGCGGGAACACCGCGTTCGTGGACGGACTCTGCGAGGCCGTCGTGGCCCGCGGTGGCCAGCCACTGCCGATCTTCTGCGGGTCCCTGCGCGGGCTCTCGCTCGACGACCCGGACGGCGCCGAGCTGCTCGAGCACCTGCGGCGGTGCGACGTCCTGGTGACGACCGTGCTGGCGTCCGGCGGCACGGTCGCGGCGGCCGCCGGCGCCGGCGGCGAGGACGAGACCTGGGACGCCGGGGCGCTGGCCTCGCTGGACGTGCCGGTCCTGCAGGGTCTGGCCCTGACCAGCTCGCGGGCGGCGTGGCTCGCCTCCGACGCTGCCGTGAGCCCGCTCGACGCCGCGACCCAGGTGGCGATCCCGGAGTTCGACGGCCGGCTGATCGGCGTCCCGTTCTCGTTCAAGGAGCTCGACCGGGGGCCGGTGCCGCTGTACGTGCCGGACGTCGAGCGCTGCCTGCGCCTGGCCGGCCTCGCCGTCGCGATGGGTCGCCTGCGGCACGTCCCGGCGGCCGAGCGCCGCATCGCCCTGGTGCTCTCGTCCTACCCGACCAAGCACGCGCGGATCGGCAACGCGGTGGGCCTGGACACCCCGGCCAGTGCCGTCGTCCTGCTGGATGCGCTGCGGCGCAGCGGGTACGACGTCGGCGGTGGCTTCGACGGGGACGGCGACGCGTTGATCCATGCGCTGATCGCTGCCGGAGGCCACGACGTCGAGTGGCTCACGGACGAGCAGCTCGCCTCCGCCGTCGCCAAGGTGCCGGGCGCGACGTACCGGCGGTGGTTCGGTCGGCTCACCCCCGAGCTGCGGGCAGCGATGGAGCAGGCCTGGGGCGAGGCGCCCGGCCGGCTCTACGTGGACGAGTCCGGCGACGAGCCGGCCATCGCGATGGCCGCGCTGCAGTTCGGCAACGTGGTGCTGATGATCCAGCCGCCGCGCGGCTTCGGCGAGAACCCGGTGGCGATCTACCACGACCCGGACATGGCGCCCTCGCACCACTACCTCGCCGCCTACCGCTGGCTGGAGGCGTCGCCGGAGGACGGCGGTTTCGGTGCGCACGCCGTGGTGCACCTCGGCAAGCACGGCACGCTGGAGTGGTTGCCGGGCAAAGGGATCGGGCTGTCGGCCTCCTGCGCGCCGGACGCGGTCCTCGGCGACCTGCCGCTGGTGTACCCGTTCATCGTCAACGACCCGGGGGAGGGCACCCAGGCCAAGCGGCGGGCGCACGCCACCGTGGTCGACCACCTGGTGCCGCCGATGGCCCGGGCCGAGACGTACGGGGACATGGCCAAGCTCGAGCAGCTGCTCGACGAGTACGCGCTCGTGCAGGCCCTCGACCCGGACAAGACCCCGGTGCTGCGCGCGCAGATCTGGGATCTCGTGCAGACGGCGCAGCTGCACCACGACCTGCACGTGCAGGAGGCACCCGACGACGAGGCGTTCGACGACTTCGTGCTGCACATCGACGGCTACCTCTGCGAGGTGAAGGACGTGCAGATCCGGGACGGTCTGCACGTGCTCGGGCAGGGCCCGGTCGGCGAGGGCCGGGTCAACCTCGTCCTGGCCGTGCTGCGGGCCGCCCAGGTCTGGGGCGGCCGCACCCAGGCGTTCCCGGGGCTGCGCAGCGCGATCGCGTCCTGGGTGGGGTTGGACGAGGCCGTGCTGCTACGCGAGCCGGGGGCCGCCCTCGACGGCGCCGACGTGCTGGGGGCGTCGGCGCTGTCGAGGCTGGTGGACGGTCCGTGCCGCACCGGCGCGGACGTCGTCGACCTTTTGGAAGGTCTCGCACGGCGACTCGTCCTCTCGATGGAGACGCTCGGCTGGGCGCCGGACCGCTGCGCGGACGTGAGCGTGGAAGTGCTGGGGGAGAAGGTCTCCGAGGTCGTGCGGGTGCTGGAGTTCGGTGCGACCGAGGTGGTGCCGCGGCTGGCGAGGACCACCGACGAGGTGGACAACGTGCTGCACGCGCTCGGCGGCGGCTTCGTGCCGGCCGGCCCGTCGGGCTCGCCGACCCGCGGATTGGTGAACGTGCTGCCGACCGGCCGCAACTTCTACGCGGTCGACCCGAAGGCCGTGCCGTCCCGCACGTCCTGGGACACCGGCGTCGCACTGGCCGAGTCGCTGATCGCCCGGCACGTCGCGGACACCGGCGCGTGCCCCCGCTCGGTGGGCCTGTCGGTCTGGGGCACCGCCTGCATGCGCACCCAGGGGGACGACGTCGCGGAGCTGCTCTGGCTGCTGGGCGTCCGGCCGGTCTGGGACGACGCCTCGCGGCGGGTCACCGGCCTCGAGGTCGTGCCGCTGGCCGAGCTCGGTCGGCCGCGGGTCGACGTCACGATCCGCATCTCAGGCTTCTTCCGCGAGGCGTTCCCGCACGTCGTGACGATGCTGGACGACGCCGTGCAGCTGGTCGCCGAGCTCGACGAGGCGGCCGACGACAACTACGTGCGGGCGCACGTCGGCGCCGACGTGGCGGCCGGCGTCGAGCCCCGTCGAGCCAGTGCGCGGGTGTTCGGTTCGAAGCCGGGGGCCTACGGCGCCGGTCTGCTGCCGCTGATGGACTCGCGGTCCTGGCGCTCGGACGCCGACCTCGCCGAGGTGTACGCCGTGTGGGGCGGCTACGCCTACGGCCGCGGACTGGACGGTGCCCCGGCCCGCGGCGACATGGAGCGCACCTACGCGCGGATGCAGGTCGCGGCCAAGAACCAGGACACCCGCGAGCACGACATCGTCGACTCGGACGACTACTTCCAGTACCACGGCGGGATGGTCGCGATGGTGCGGCACCTGACCGGCAGCGACCCCGCCGCGTACGTCGGCGACTCGGCCGTGCCGGACCAGGTCCGCACCCGCACCCTCGGCGAGGAGACGAAGCGGGTGTTCCGCGCGCGGGTGGTGAACCCGCGGTGGATCGCCGCGATGCAGCGGCACGGCTACAAGGGTGCCTTCGAGATGGCCGCGACGGTGGACTACCTGTTCGGCTACGACGCCACGGCCGGTGTGGTCGACGACTGGATGTACGAGAGCCTGACCCGCGAGTACGTGCAGGACCCGGAGGTCAGCGCCTTCATGAAGCGCTCGAACCCGTGGGCCCGCAAGGGGATCGCGGAACGGCTGGTCGAGGCAGCGCAGCGCGGCCTGTGGGCCGAGCCGTCACCTGAGTCGATGCAGGTCCTGCAGGACGCCATCTTGGAGACCGAGGGCGACCTCGAGGGGGAGGGCTCATGAGCATCTCGACGCGCTACCCGTTCACGGCGGTCGTCGGCATGGACGACCTGCGGCTCGCCCTGGTGCTCAGCGCCGTGTCCCCAGCGGTCGGCGGGGTGCTGGTGCGCGGCGAGAAGGGCACGGCCAAGTCCACGATGGTCCGCGCCCTGGCCGGGCTGCTGCCCGACGTGGACGTCGTCAGCGGCTGCCGGTTTTCCTGCGACCCCGTGACGCCCGACCCGGACTGCCCTGACGGCCCGCACCCCCCGCCGGTGTCGGCCGCACGCCGTCCGGCCCGGCTCGTGGAGCTGCCCGTGGGGGCCACCGAGGACCGCGTGCTCGGGTCCCTGCACCTGGAGCGCGCCCTGGCGCACGGCGAGACCGTCTACGAGCCGGGGCTGCTGGCCGGGGCGCACCGCGGCGTGCTCTACGTCGACGAGGTCAACCTGCTCGCCGACCACCTGGTCGACGTGCTCCTGGACGCCGCGGCGATGGGCCGCTCGACCGTGGAGCGTGAAGGGGTCTCGGCGTCCCACGCGGCGCGGTTCGTGCTCGTCGGCACGATGAACCCGGAGGAGGGCGAGCTGCGACCGCAGCTGCTGGACCGGTTCGGGCTCACGGTGCAGGTCGCGGCCAGCCGGGACGCGGCGAGCCGGGTCGAGGTGGTTCGGCGGCGGCTGACGTACGAGGCCGACCCGGCCGCCTTCGCGCAGCGTTGGGCGGACGACGAGACCGAGCTGGCCGCGCGCATCGCCCGCGCGCAGCGGCTGGTCGCGGACGTCGTCCTGACCGATGCGGCGCTGCGGCAGGTCGCCGAGGTGTGCGCGGCGTTCGGGGTCGACGGGCTGCGCGCCGACCTGGTGACCGCCCGCGCCGCGGTGGCGCACGCCGCGTGGCACGGACGGCGGGTCGTGGAGACCGAGGACGTCCGGGCGGCCGCGCGGCTGGCCCTGCCGCACCGGGCGCGCCGTGACCCGTTCGACCCGCCCGGCCTGGACGAGCAGCGACTCGAGGACGCGCTCGATGCCGGTGCGCCGCAGCCCCCGGACGATGACCCGGATGATGACCCCACCCCGCCGGACCCCGGCCCCGACGGCGGCAACGGCGCGGACCCCAGCCCCACCGATGAAGTGGGGGCCCCCAGCGACGCACTTCCGGATGGAGCGGGGGCACCCAGTGACGAACCTAGTGGCGCGGGGGACCCCCGTGCCAAGCAAAGGGCGCACGCGGAGGCGGGGGAGCCCTACCGCGCGCGTCTGCTGACGGTGTCGGGCAGCGGGGTCGGCGTGTCCGGACGTCGCGGCCGCGCGATCACGAGCACCGGACGCACGGTGGGCGCCCGCCGCCCGGACGCCGGCGAAGGCGGCCGGCCGCACCTGCTCGCGACGCTCAGCACGGCCGCCCCGCACCAGCGGGCCCGCGGCCGGACCGGCCCCGGCCTGCTGGTGCACCGGTCGGACCTGCGGCTACCCGTCCGCGAGGGCCGCGAGGGAAACCTGGTGCTGCTCGCGGTGGACGCGAGCGGCTCGATGGCGGCGCGGCAACGGCTGCGAGAGGTCAAGACCGCCGTGCTCAGCCTGCTCCTCGACGCCTACCAGCGTCGCGACAAGGTCGGGCTCGTCACCTTCCGCGGGACGGGGGCCGAGCTCGTGCTGCCGCCGACGTCCAGCGTCGAGGCGGCCGCCGCGCGGCTGCGGCACCTGACGGCCGGGGGACGCACCCCGCTGGCCGAGGGACTGCTGCGCGCCGCGGACGTCGTCCGGGTCGAGCAGCTCAAGGACGCCACCCGGCGCCCGCTGCTCGTGGTGGTCACCGACGGCCGGGCCACTGCCGGCCCCGATGCGGTCCGCCGGTCCCGGGCCGCCGCCCAGCTGATTCGTGAGCGCGGCATCGCCACCGTCGTGATCGACTGCGAGGCAACGGGTTTCGGCACGGTCTCGCTCGGCCTCGCCCGACAGCTCGCGGACGACCTGGCAGCCGAGTACCTGGCCCTGCCCGACCTGGCGGCCGGCTCGTTGACCCAGGTGGTCCGCGACCGGCAGTCCCACGGGAAGGTGGCCTGACATGCCGCAGGGGCAGCCGACGACGGTCCCGCAGGACGGGCTCACCACCCGGCAACGCCGCAACCGGCCGCTGCTGATCGTGCACACCGGCGACATGAAGGGGAAGTCCACGGCGGCGTTCGGCCTCGCCCTGCGCGGCTGGAACCAGGGCTGGGACGTGGGCGTCTTCCAGTTCGTCAAAAGCGCCAAGTGGAAGGTGGGCGAGGAAGCCGCGCTGCGGGCCCTGGGACGGCTGCATGAGCAGACCGGTGAGGGCGGCCCGGTGGACTGGCAGAAGATGGGCGAGGGGTGGTCCTGGACTCGCAAGCAGGGCAGCGAGGACGACCACGCGGCCGCCGCGCTGGAGGGGTGGCGAGAGATCCAGCGCCGCCTCGCTGCCGAGCAGCACGGGCTGTACGTGCTCGACGAGTTCACCTACCCGATGGGCTGGGGCTGGGTGGACGTCGACGAGGTCGTGCAGACCCTCCGCGACCGGCCCGGCCACCAGCACGTCGTGATCACCGGACGCCGGGCCGATCCACGCCTGGTCGAGGCGGCCGACCTGGTGGTCGAGATGACCAAGGTCAAGCACCCCATGGACGACGGGGCCAAGGGTCAGCGGGGCATCGAGTGGTGATGCCCCGCCGACCCCAGAACGCCTGCCGGACCGCGTCAGACCGCGGCGAGCGGGCGGTCACCGGCGACCGCTGGCGATGCTGCCGCCCGCTCTGTGAGCGCGCCGAACGCCAGCCCGAGCGTCGTCCAGACCGCCAGCTGGGTGGCCAGCGAACCCAGCCGGAAGCGCCACAGGACGTCCGCCGGGAAGGCACCCAGCTCGTCCACGGCGGGCAGCACCGCGTACGCCACGCCGACGAGGACCACGAAGGTGCCAACGCCTGCGAGGCAACGGTTCCAGGTCGACGCCGTGCGCAACCGACGCGCCACCCACACCGCCGCGACGGCGAACAGCACGGACAGCGCGAGCATCGCGAAGTACAGCCCGGACCGGCGCCCGATGCTGGACGGGTCGCCGACCGCGGGCGGGTTCGCGGGGTACTTCAGGAACGGCACCAGCGAGACGGTGACGAAGCCGGCCAGGGCCAGCAGCGCGGACGTCGCCCGGGCACCGAGCCGGCCGAGCCGGCCCTGCGCCGTGGCCGCGCCGATGCCGAAGAGGCCGCCGAGCGCAGCGCCGAACAGCAGCAGCGCGGTCAGCAGCCCGATGGAGCTCTGCACGCCTCGGCTGACGAGGGGTGCCTCTTCGCCGTGGGTGTGCTCGGCGACGAGCCCGGCAGCGTGCTCGGCGGCGTGGCCGGACTCCTCCACCGCGATCGCGGAGGCGACGGACGGCTCACCGAGGAAGTGCGCGACCACGAAGGCGACCGCACCGGCGAGCAGCCCGACGAGCAGGCCGCGGATCAGGAAGGACCTGGTCATGTCGGCCGCCCCTCAGTGGCAGGGGAAGCCGAGCAGGTGGCGACCGTCGTGCAGGAACTCGTGCACGCCGGCGCCGGAGAACACGGAGACCGCTCCCTGCTCGGAGGACACGAAGTACAGCACGACGAGCGCGAGCAGCAGCGCGAACGCCGCCCAGGGGGCGACCTCACGCAGCGGGATGGGGGCAGCGGTGGGCTGCGCGGAAACGGTGGGATGACTCACGGAAAGACCTCCTGCGGATCGAGCGTCCGGGACGGATCGGATGACGTCGCAGGGTCTGGCTCCCGATGCTCGGGCCGTGGGCTCGAACGCCGGACACAGTGGCGCGACCGCGCCGGAATCTCACCGGCTGCCTCACAACGTCAGGGTGGCGCTGACACTAGGGCCGTCCTGACGACGGTGTCAAAGGATGCGCCATGACGTTGCGGCTCAGCCTGATCAGTGCCGGTCGACCCGCGGACGCGAACCGTGCGCACCGCCTGACCGGCGCATTCGCCGGCTGGGACGCCGTCCGTGGGCCAGGCTCCGAGTGCGCCAGAGCGAGCGCGCTCGCCGGGCTCGTCGAGCCCGTCCCGGTGGCAGCGGACCTGACGGACTGGGACCTCGGCCGGTGGACCGGCCAGGACATCGACGTCCTCGCCGCGGCCGAGCCCGACCTGGCTGAACGGTGGCTGACCGACCCGACGTTCGACGCGCACGGCGGCGAGTCCCTGCTGGCGCTGCAGGAACGAGCCGGTCGATGGCTGGACGGCGTCGCAGACCGGCGACGCGGCCGGTTGGTCGCGGTGGCACCGGGCCCTTGGGTGCGGGCCGTGGTGTGCGTGACGGCGGGTGTTGCGCCGCAAGGATTCTGGCGGCTGGACGTCGAGCCGCTGGCCGTGGTCGAGCTCACCCTGCGACCCGGACGCCGTGCCCTGCGGTGGAGCGCGTGATGGGCCCTGCGGCGCGGGGAAGGACCGCCGCGGACGCCTGCCCGGGTGCGCTGCGCCCGCACCTGGCGGCGGACGGCGCCATGGTCCGGCTGAGGATGATCGGCGGGGTGCTGGCGTCCCGTTCGCTGGCTGCGCTGGCCGACCTGGCGGACCGGCACGGGGACGGCGCACTGCACCTGACGTCCCGCGGCAACGTGCAGCTGCGCGCCCTCCGGGCCGTCGGTCAGGGTCTCGATCCCGTGGTGGTGCAGGCGATTCAGGGTGCGGGGCTGCTCTCGTCACCAAGCCACGAGCTGGTCCGCAACGTCCTCGTGTCGCCCGGTACCGGCCGGCTCGGTGGGCTGGTCGACCTGACCGGGGCGGCGCGCGAGCTGGATCGGCAGCTCTGCCAGGACCGCCTGCTGCCGGCCCTGCCCGGGCGCTTCCTGTTCGCGCTGGACGACGGCACCGGCGACGTGGTCGGGCTCGGCGCGGACGTGGGGTGGTGGGCTCTCCCGAGCTCGGGCGACGACCCGGGGGCCGTGCCGGTGGGCGCTCTGGTGGTCTCCGGACGCGACACCGGAGTCCGCCTGACCCTGCCCCGAGCGGTGCCGGCCCTGCTCGCCGTAGCGCGGGCGTTCGTCGCCCGCCGGGCGCAGGACGCGCGCGTCGGAGGGGCCGCAGCCTGGCGGATCGGCGAGCTCCCCGACGGTGTCGAGCGGGCGACATCCCTGGTGCTGCAGGCGGAACCGTCGACGACGACCGCAGCTCCGGTCGCCCTGCCGCCGGCTCGCACCCGGCTCCCGGAACTCGGCGTGCTGGTCCAGCACGACGGCCGGTCCGCGCTCGCCGTCCTCGTCCCGCTCGGCCGGCTGTCGACGGCGGCCGCCCGGGTGATGGCTCGGTCGGCGGAAGGCGTCGTCCTCACACCGTGGCGTGAGGTGCTCGTGCCCGACCTGACGGCGTCAGCGGCGCGCAACCTCGTCCGCGAGCTGTCCGGGCTCGGACTGGACGTGACCGGCACCTCCGGTTGGCGCGGGGTCTCCGCGTGCGCGGGGCGACCCGGCTGCGCCCGCGCGCTGGTCGACGTCCGGGCGCTGGCGTACCGGTCCGTCGGGCTTCGGGTCGCGGCGTCCGACGCAACAGGCGAGCCGAGTCCGTTGCACTACAGCGGCTGCGAGCGCCGCTGCGGGCACCCGGCCGGCCCGCACGACGAGGTCGTGGCCACCACCCGAGGGCTCATCGAGGGTCGAGTGGACCCGACCGCAGCAGATCCACGAAGGAGTACCGAGTGAGCACCGAGACCGTGCCGATGCGGGACGCGCCGACGCCGACGTGGGACTACGTCCGAGACGGCGCCGAGATCTACCGGCAGTCGTTCGCGACCATCCGCGCCGAGGCCGACCTGACCGGCCTGCCGGGGGACCTGGCGCCGGTCGTCGTCCGGATGATCCACGCCTGCGGCATGGTCGACCTCCCGGCGGATGTCGCGGCATCGCCGGGTGCCGTGCGGCAGGCACGACAGGCCCTGCGGGACGGCGCACCCGTCCTGTGCGACGCGCAGATGGTCGCCTCGGGGATCACCCGCTCCCGGTTGCCGGCGGACAACGACGTGGTCTGCACGCTGTCCGACCCGCAGGTGCCGGAGCTGGCGGCGCGGCTCGGGACCACCCGCAGCGCCGCCGCGCTCGAGCTCTGGCGGCCACGGCTGGCGGGCGCGGTCGTGGCCATCGGGAACGCGCCGACGGCGCTGTTCCACCTGCTGGAGATGCTGGCGGCCGGGGCGCCGCGCCCGGCGGCCGTGGTCGGCATCCCGGTGGGGTTCATCGGGGCCGCGGAGTCGAAGGCCGCGTTGGCGACCGGGGGCCACGGGGTCCCGTACCTGGTCGTGCACGGCCGTCGCGGCGGTAGTGCGATGACGGCGGCGGCGGTCAACGCCATCGCGGACGTGAGGGAGTGAGCATGGCGCGCGGACGGTTGTGGGGCGTCGGGCTCGGGCCGGGCGACCCGGAGCTGGTGACGGTGAAGGCGGCCCGGCTGGTCGGCGCCGCGGACGTGCTGGCCTTTCACTCCGGACCGCACGGGCGCAGCATCGCCCGCCGGATCGCCGACCCCTACGTGCGCGACGGGCAGATCGAGGAGCCGCTGGTCTACCCGGTGACGACAGGGACGACGGCGCACCCCGACGGCTACGAAGGGGCCGTCCGCGACTTCTACGACGAGGTCGCCGTGCGGCTGGCCGGGCACCTGGACGCCGGGCGGGACGTCGTGGTGCTGTGCGAGGGCGACCCGATGTTCTACGGCTCGTACATGTACACCCACGAGCGGCTCGCCGGCCGTTACGAGACGCAGGTCGTGCCCGGTGTCACCTCGGTGAGCGCCGCGGCCGCCGCGCTCGGCCGGCCCCTGGTCGAGCGCGACGAGGTGCTTACGATCCTGCCCGGGACCCTGCCGCGGGCCGAGCTCGCGCGGCGGCTGGCCGACACCGACTCGGCTGCGGTGCTCAAGCTCGGCCGCACGTTCGGCACCGTCTCGGGCGCGATCGAGGACGCCGGACGGGGGCCGTCCGCCTGGTACGTCGAGCGTGCGTCCACTCCCGACCAGCGCACCACTGCCCTGCGCGACGTCGACCCGCAGACCGTCCCGTACTTCTCGCTCGCGCTGTTGCCCAGTCCTACCGGCCAGCGTTCGATGGGCCAGTCGGCGATCGGCGCCGTGGTGCCAGAGCCGTTGTCCGGCAACGGCCTTGCGCCACCGTGCGCCCCCGGCGAAGTGGTGGTGGTCGGCCTCGGCCCGGGGGAGGAGGGCTGGTTGACCCCGCAGGCGAAGCGCGAGCTCGAGCGGGCGGACCACCTCGTGGGCTACCGGACCTACCTCGACCGCGTCCCGGTGCGCAGCGGGCAGACCCGGCACGCCTCGGGCAACACGGTGGAGGCCGACCGCGCCGACCACGCGCTCGCACTGGCCGCGTCCGGCGCTCGGGTCGCGGTGGTGTCGTCCGGCGATCCCGGCGTGTTCGCGATGGCGGCGGCCGTCGTCGAGCAGGCGGCGGACGAGCGCTGGGCCGCGGTCGGCGTCCGGGTCGTTCCCGGCCTGACCGCGGCGCAGGCGGTGGCCAGCCGGGTCGGGGCGCCGCTCGGCCACGACTACGCCGTCGTGTCGCTCAGCGACCGCCTCAAGCCCTGGGACGTCATCGAGCGGCGGCTCGACGCTCTCGCGGCGGCCGACCTGGCCATCGCGATCTACAACCCGGCGTCGCGCTCCCGCACCTGGCAGGTCGAGGCAGCTCAGCAGGTGCTGCTGCGTCATCGCCAGGCGACCACCCCGGTGGTCGTCGGCCGGGACGTCGGTGGGCCGGCCGAGACAGTGCGGGTGGTGACGTTGGGCGACCTCGATCCGTCGTCAATCGACATGCGGTGCCTGCTGATCATCGGCTCGTCGACGACTCAGGTGCTGGCGCGCCCGGGGGTGAACGGCGACCCGGGTCAGCCCCTGGTTCTCACCCCCCGCCACTACCCGAGCACCTGACCAGAACGTGGCAGCCTCGCCTCACGGGCGATGCGAGGTTGCCACGTCGTCGGGCAGACGGCCCTGGACCCATGCCAGGGCGGCGTCGACGTCCGGCACGGTCGGTGCTCCGGCGGGGGCCGGCCGCCGGATCATCACCACCGCGACCCCGAGCTCACGCGCGGCGCGCAGCTTGGCCGCGACCAGCGGGCCGCCGCTGTTCTTCGTCACCAGGACGTCGACCCCGTGCTCGCGCATCAGGGCCTGCTCGCCGTCCACGGTGTAGGGCCCGCGGTCCAGCAGCACCTCGACGTGCGACGGCAGCGGCTGCGTCGGCGGGTCCACGCACCGCGCGAGCACCCGCACCTCGGTCAACGCGGCGAACGGCGCCAGGTCGCGCCGTCCGGTGGTGACCAGCAGGCTGCGGCCCAACCGGGAGGCGACCTCCGCCGCCTCGCGGACGTCGTCCACCTCGTGCCAGCGATCGCCCTCGCCGGGTGCCCACGCCGGTCGCTCCAACCGCAGCAGCGGCACCTCGGTCGCCGCACAGGCGACCACGCAGGACCGGGAGATCCGAGCCGCGAACGGGTGGCTGGCGTCCACCACGGCGAGCGGTCGGTGCCCGACCAACCAGTCCCGCAGGCCGTCCGGCCCGCCGAACCCGCCGATCCGCACCTCACCCTCGGGCAGCCGGGGCCGGGCCACCGCACCGGCCAGCGAGGTCAGCACCCCGATGCCGCTGTCGACGAGCCGCCCCGCCAGGTCCCGGGCCTCGCCGGTCCCGCCGACCACCAGCACCGCCCCGCTCACCGGTCACCGCCGCCCGGCACACTGACCCCATGACCGAGCTGCGGCGGGGCTGGACGACGGGCGCCTGCGCGACCGCCGCCACCAAGGCCGCGTACACGGCGCTGCTCACCGGCGAGTTCCCGGACCCGGTGCAGATCGTGCTGCCGCGCGGGCAGACCCCCTCCTTCGCGCTCGCCGTCGAACGCCTGGACGACGGCTCCGCGATGGCCGGCGTCGTCAAGGACGCCGGCGACGACCCGGACGTCACGCACCTCGCGCTGATCCGCTCGACCGTGCGACCCGGCCCGGCGGGCAGCGGGATCCAGTTCGTGGCCGGCCCCGGCGTGGGCACGGTGACCCTTCCCGGACTGCCGCTGGACGTGGGGGAGCCCGCCATCAACCCCGTACCCCGCCAGCTGATGCGCGACGCGGTGACCGAGGTCGCCGGCGGCTCCACCCCCGACCTGGTGATCGAGATCTCCGTCGACCACGGCGAGGAGATCGCCCAGCACACCTGGAACCCGCGGCTCGGCATCCTCGGCGGCCTGTCCATCCTTGGCACCACCGGCGTCGTCGTCCCGTACTCCTGCTCGGCGTGGATCGACAGCATCCGGCGCGGGGTGGACGTCGCCCGCGCGGCCGGCCTGCAGCACCTGGCCGGGGCCACGGGCAGCACCTCGGAACGCACGGTCGCCGAGCTCTACGGTCTGCCGCAGCTCGCGCTGCTGGACATGGGCGACTTCGCCGGCGCGGTCCTGAAGTACGTGCGCCGCCACCCCGTGCAGCGCCTGACGATCGCAGGCGGGTTCGGCAAGCTGAGCAAGCTCGGGCAGGGCCAGCTGGACCTGCACTCGGGGCGTTCCCAGGTCGACCTGCCGGCCCTCGCCGACCTGGCCCGACCGCTCGGCGGCGACGAGCTCGCGAGCCAGATCGAAGCGGGGACGACGGCCCTGCACGCGCTGCGCCTGGCCCAGTCCGCCGGGGTGGACCTCGGCGCAGCCGTCGCCCGAGCCGCCCTCGACACCTGCGCGGCCGTGCTGAGCGGGTCGCCCGTGCACGTCGACGTCGTGGTGATCGACCGGGCGGGCGCCGTGATCGGCCGGGCCGGTCACGAGGAGTCCGAGCCCCGCGGACGTGCCGGCGAGTAGAGGTAGCTGTCCGGGAACGTCGCCGCGCCCAGCACCGGGCCGACCAGCACGACGGCGGTACGTCGCACGCCTGCCTCGCGCACCGCGTCCGCGATGTCGGCCAGCGTGCCGCGCAGCACCAGCTCGTCGGGCTGGGACGCGCGCGCGACCACCGCGACCGGGCAGTCCCCGCCGTAGTGCCCGGCCAGCTCGGTCGCCAGCTCCTCGATGCGTTGCACCGCAAGGTGCAGAGCCAACGTCGCCCCGGTCGCGGCGAAGGACGCCAGCCGCTCGCCGTCCGGCATCGGGCTCGAGCGGGCCTGCGTCCGGGTCAGCACCACGCTCTGGCCCACGGTCGGCACGGTGAGCTCGACGCCCAGGGCCGCTGCGGCCGCCGCGAACGCCGGAACGCCGGGCGTGACGTCGTAGGGGACGCCCGCGGCGCGCAGCCGGCGGACCTGCTCGGTCAGGGCGCTCCACACCGACGGGTCGCCGGAGCAGAGCCGGGCGACGTCCAGGCCACGCTCGTGAGCCGCGGTCAGCTCGGAGACGATCTGGTCCAGCGTGAGGTCCGCGGTGTCCACCAGCCGGGCACCCTCCGGGCAGTGGTCGAGGACCTCGGCCGGGACCAGGCTGCCGGCGTACAGGCAGACCGGCGAGGCGGCGAGCAGCCGGGTGGCCCGCACGGTCAGCAGGTCGGCCGCCCCGGGGCCGGCGCCGATGAAGTGCACCGTCATCGGGTCACCGCCCACTGCGTCACCGCGCGGGCCGGCCGCCACCCACTGAAGCCACCCAACGGTTCCAGGTGCTCGACACCGATCCGCACCAGCTCGCCGCCGCGGGTCGAGCGCTGACCGACCAGCGCCGCCTCGGACTCCGCCGTCACCGCGTGCACCACGAGGCGGCCGCCGGGCGCGAGTGCCGCCCAGCAGGCATCCAGCAGACCGGCGGACGTCGCACCGCCACCGACGAACACGGCGTCCGGTCGGTCGAGCCCGGTGAGCACGTCGGGTGCGGGGCCGACCACGACCTGCAGCCCAGGCACCCCGAGCCGAGAGGCGTTGCGGCCCAGGCGTTCGGCGCGCTCCGCGTGCCGCTCGACGGCAATGGTCCGGCAGGTCGGCCCGTGCCGCATCCACTCGATCCCCACGCTGCCGGCCCCGGCACCGACGTCCCACAGGAGCTGGCCGGGCGCCGGCGCGAGCCGGGCCAGGGCACTCGCCCGCAGGTCGCGCTTGGTCAGCTGCCCGTCGTGCTCGAACGCCTCGTCCGGCAACCCCGGCCCGCTCGGCCACCAGGTGGCTCCGGGCTCGGCCGCGCAGTCGATCGCGACAGCGGTCAACCTCCCGGTGGGCATCGGGGGCATCCTCGCGGTGCCGGTCCGCACCGTCTCGTCATGCGCCCCGAGGTCGGCCAGCAGGGTCAGCGCGCTCGCGCCGAAACCGTTGCGGCACAGCAGGTCGGCGACACCAGGGAGGTCGGCTGCAGCCGCGAGCAGGACGAGCAGGTGCCGTCCCGGCTGCAGGGCGGCGATGATCGACGCGGCGGGTCCGGTCAGCAGGCTCACGGTCGTGACGTGCTCGGCCGGCCACCCGAGTCGCGCGCAGGCCAGCGACAAGGTGGACGGTGCCGGGTGGGTGCGCACGGCTCCCGGGCCGACCAGCCGCACCAGGGTGGAACCGATGCCGTGCCAGGACGGGTCGCCGCTGGCCAGCACGACGATCCGCCGTCCGTCCGCACCGTCGAGCAGGTCGCCGAGGCCAGGCAGCAGCGGGCGGGGGAGGGCCACCCGCTCGGCGCCGACGTCGTCGGGCAGCAGGGCCAGCTGTCGCTCGCTGCCGATGACCACGTCCGCCGCCAGCAGGGCGGACCGCGCAGCCTCCGATACGCCAGGTGCACCGTCCGCGCCGAGACCCACCACGTCGATCGGCACCACCAGCTCACCCATGGCCGCGACGCTACCGACCCGGCACAGGGCGACCGCAGCCGGGCGACCGGAACCGGGCGGCCCCTGGTGTGCAAGGATCGGCCGGTGCTGCAGGTCCCCCGGCTCGTGGTCGCGGCGCCAGGATCCGGCCACGGGAAGACCACCGTCGCGACCGGACTCATGGCGGCGCTGCGAGCACGCGGCCTGGAGGTGTCCGGGCACAAGATCGGGCCGGACTACATCGATCCCGGCTACCACGCCCTGGCGACCGGACGCCCGCCCCGCAACCTGGACCCGGTGCTCCAGGGCGAGCACCGCGTCGCCCCGCTGTTCCTGCACGGCGCGCTGCAGCCGAGGCCGGCGGACGTCGCGGTGGTCGAGGGGGTGATGGGCCTGTTCGACGGCGCCATCGGCACCGGTGGGGTGAGCTCGACCGCGCACGTCGCCCGGCTCATCGACGCGCCGGTCGTGCTGGTCGTGGACGTCTCCGGAGCCAGCCGGAGCGTGGCGGCCACCGTGCTCGGGTTCGCCAGCTACGACCCGCAGGTCCGCATCGCCGGTGTCGTCCTGAACCGGGTGGCCAGCCAGCGGCACGAGGACGAGATCCGCGCCGCGCTCGCGCCGATCGGCATCCCGGTGCTCGGCTCCCTCGGTCGCGACGAGGCGCTGGCCACCCCGAGCCGCCACCTGGGCCTGGTGCCCGCGGTCGAGCGGGCCGACGAGGCCCGCTCCGCGGTCCGACTGCTCGGCGAGCGGGTCGCCCAGGGCGTGGACCTGGACGCCGTGCTGCGGGTCGCCCACTCCGCCGCACCGCTGCCGGACGAGCCCTGGGACCCGCAGGCCGAGGTCATCCGACACGAGGGCCCGGCTCCGGTCATCGCGTGCGCGGGCGGTAGCGCCTTCAGCTTCCGGTACACCGAGACCGACGAGCTGCTGACCGCCGCCGGTGCTCAGGTGGTGGACGTCGACCCGCTGCACGACGGCGAGCTCCCCGAAGGCACCTCGGGGCTCTACCTCGGCGGTGGCTTCCCCGAGGTCTACGCGGCCCAGCTCTCGGCGAACACCGCGCTCCGAGCGCACCTGGCCAGCCGGATCGCGGGCGGTCTGCCGGTGGTCGCCGAGTGCGCGGGGCTGCTGTACCTGTGCCGCGAGCTCGACGGGCTGCCGATGATCGGGGCGATCGACGCCACTGCCGCCATGACCGGGCGGCTCACCCTCGGCTACCGCCGGGCCGAGGCCGAGCGCGGTTCGCCCGCCGCGCCCGCGGGCGAGCAGGTCAGCGGACACGAGTTCCACCGCACCCGCGTGGAACCGCCGCACGGCCCGGACGCCGCTTGGTCGTTCGCCGACACCGGCTACGGCGGACGCGTCGACGGCTTCAGCACGCCGACCCTGCACGCGTCCTACCTGCACGTGCACTGGGCTGGGAGCCCGTCGGCGGCCCAGCGGCTGGTCGCCGCCGCCGTGCAGCACCTGGAGCCGGTCCGTGGCTGACGGCCAGCCGGCACCACCGGACCTGCACCACCACGGCGACCAGGAGGTCGGCCCGGGACTGGTCGACCTCGCGGTGAACGTGCGCGGGCCGGCTCCGGAGTGGCTGCGCGCGCGGTTGGTCGCCGCCGTGGACGACCTCGCCGCCTACCCGGACCCCACCGCCGCCCTCCAGGCGATCGCTGCGCGGCACGGCCGCGCGACCGACGAGGTGCTGGTGACCGCCGGGGGAGCCGAGGCGTTCACCTTGCTCGCCCGGGCGCTGCGGCCCGGTGTCGACGTCCGGCACGCCGTCGTCGTGCACCCGCAGTTCACCGAGCCGGAGGCCGCGCTCGCCGCGGCCGGCCACCACGTCGACCGGCTGCTGCTGCGCGCCGCGGACGGCTTCACGCTCGACCCCGCCCGGGTGCCCGACACCGCCGACCTCGTGGTGCTCGGCAACCCGACGAACCCGACGTCCGTGCTGCACCCGGCGGACGTCGTCCGCGCTCTGCTGCGCCCCGACCGGACCGTCGTCGTGGACGAGGCGTTCATGGACGCCGTGCCGGGGGAGCAGGAGTCCCTGGCGGCCGAGTCCGGGACGCCGGGGCTGGTCGTGGTGCGCAGCCTGACCAAGACGTGGGGGCTGGCAGGGCTTCGGGCCGGCTACCTGCTCGGTGACGCCGCGCTGGTCCGTCGCTGCGCGTCCGCGCAGCCGCCCTGGTCGGTGTCCTCCCTCGCGGCGGTGGCGGCGGTCGCGTGCAGCGCACCCCGGGCCGTCGCGGAGGCGGAGCGGGCCGCCGAGGAGCTCGTCGACCGCCGGGCGCACCTGCTGGCCGCGCTCGGTCGGCTGGGGCTCGACCCGGTGCAGCCGGCGGCGGCGCCGTTCGTGCTCGTTCCGGTGCCCGACGGCCTGGCCGTGCGCCAGGCTCTGCGGGACAACGGGTTCGCCGTCCGACGCTGCGACACGTTCCCCGGCCTCGGGCCCGACTGGCTGCGCCTCGCCGTCCGCAGCGAGGAGGTCACCGACGCCTTCACCAAGGCCCTCGGCACCGCCCTCGAGGCCGCCCTTGCCGACGCCCGCCCGATGCCCCCGGAGTCCCGATGAGCCACCCCCCGTACGACGACGCCGACCGCGAGGCCGTGCACCGGGTGATCGCCGAGCGCCGCGACGTGCGGCGCGGGTTCCTGCCCGACGGCGTCGACGACGACGTCCTCGAGCGGGTGCTCACTGCTGCGCACCGCGCACCGAGCGTCGGTCTCACCCAGCCGTGGGACTTCCTGGTGATCCGTGACCGCGGTGTGCGCGAGCGGGTCGCCGGGCTGGTGCACGCCCAGCGCGCGGCGTTCGCCGAGTCCCTGCCGCCGGCCCGGGCGCGGGCGTTCGCCGCCCTCAAGGTCGAGGCCATCCTGGACACCCCGCTCAACGTCGTGGTCACCTGCGACCCGACCCGCGGCGGTCGGCACGTGCTCGGCCGGCACGCCGACCCGCGGACCGCCTCGTTCAGCACCGCCCTGGCGGTGCAGAATCTGTGGTTGGCCGCCCGGGCCGAGGGGCTGGGTGTCGGCTGGGTCAGCTTCGTCGACCCGGGCGAGCTCGCGGCCGAGCTCGGGCTGCCGGAGCACGTCGAGGTGGTCGCCTACCTGTGCGTCGGCCACGTCCAGGAGTTCGGGCCGGCCCCGGAGCTGGCGCTCGAGGGCTGGGCACGACAGCGGCCGCTCGGCTGGGCCGTGCACCATGAGGCGTGGGGCCGTCGCCGGCAACGAGGAGAGGCAGTGTCCGTGATCCAGCAGACCGTCGACGCGGTGCGTCCGGCCGACCCGAAGGCGGTCGCCGCGGCCTGGGAGCGCCAGCACGCGCTGACCAAGCCCCGGGGCGCCCTGGGTGTGCTGGAGGAGGTCGGTGCCCGGCTGTCCGGGATCGCCGGCGCCTGCCCGCCGCCGCTGCCCGAGCCGGTCGCGGTCGCTGTGTTCGCCGCCGACCACGGCGTGCACGCGCAGGGCGTGACGCCGTGGCCGCAGGAGGTCACCGGCCAGATGGTCGCGAACATCCTCGGCGGCGGCGCCGTGGTGAACGCGTTCTCCCGCCAGATCGGGGCCGAGCTCTGCGTCGTGGACGTCGGGGTCGCCGGCCCACCGCTGGACGACGCGCCGGGGCTGCTCCGGCGCCGGGTGCGCGCCGGCACGGCGGACCTGTCGGTCGGTCCGGCCATGACCCGCGACGAGGCGGTCGCCGCGCTCGAGGTCGGCATCGAGGTCGGCCGCGACCTGGTTACCGCCGGCAACCGGCTGCTCGTCGCCGGCGACATGGGGATCGCCAACACCACGGCGTCCGCCGCCCTGGTCGCGACCTTCTGCGGCCTGGACCCGGCGGAGGTCACCGGCCGGGGGACCGGCGTGGACGACGCGATGCTGGCCCACAAGGTCACCGTCGTGCGCCGTGCCCTGGACCTGCACCGGCGCGACCCGCAGGACCCGATCGCGGTGCTCGCTGCCGTCGGAGGCCTGGAGCACGCGGCCATCGCCGGGCTGCTGCTCGCCGCAGCGGCCGCCCGCGTGCCGGTCGTCCTGGACGGCGTGATCGCAGGTGCCGCGGCCCTGGTGGCCCGAGCCATCGCTCCGGACGCCGTGGACTGCTGGGTCGCCGGACACCGCTCGACCGAGCCGGGCGCCGCCGCCGCACTGGACGCCCTCGGGCTGCGCCCGCTGGTCGACCTCGACCTGCGGCTGGGCGAGGGTTCGGGCGCGGTGCTCGCCGTGCCGCTGGTGCAGGCCGCGGCCCGTACCCTCGCCGAGGTGGCCACGTTCGACTCGGCGGGGGTCGCCGACAAGGGCGCGGCGGGCCGCGCCGGCGAGGTGTCGCCATGACGGACGCCGAGCTGCCGGCCTTCCCGCTCGGGCTGCGCCTGGAGGGACGTCGGGTGCTCGTGGTCGGCGGCGGACACGTCGCCCTGCGCCGGGTCGCCGGACTGCTCGAGTCCGGTGCCGACGTCCACCTCGTCTCCCCGGCCGTCGAGGCTGCGCTGGGGGACCTGGCCGACCGCGGCCGGCTGCACTGGGCCCAGCGCCCGTACGCCGAGCAGGACGTCGACGAGGCGTGGCTGGTCTTCGCCTGCACCGACGACCCCGCGGTGAACGCGCAGGTCGTCGCGGACGCGACCGCCCGGCGGATCTGGTGCTCGCGCGCGGACGACGCCCTCGGCGCGACCGCGTGGACGCCGGCCACCGCCCGGACCGGCCCGGCGACGGTGGCGGTGCTGTCCGGGCGCGACCCGCGCCGTTCGGTGGCGCTGCGCGACGCCGCGCTGGCCGCCGTCGAGGCCGAGCTGCACGGCCGCCGGGCCGAACCGAGCCGCACGCCCCGGACCGGGGGTCGGGTGGTGCTGGTCGGCGGCGGCCCCGGCGACCCCGGGCTGCTGACCCGGCGGGGCTACGAGTGGCTGGCGGAGGCGGACGTGGTGCTGGTCGACCGGCTGGCGCCGCTGGCCGTGCTGGACGGGCTGCGCGAGGACGTCGAGGTGATCGACGTGTCCAAGGTGCCCCGCGGGCGCTTCACCCCGCAGGAGGCGATCAACGACCTGCTGGTGCAGCACGCCGCCGCGGGGCGCACCGTGGTGCGGCTCAAGGGCGGCGACCCGTTCGTGTTCGGCCGCGGCATGGAGGAGGCGCTCGCCTGCGCCGCGGCGGGTATCGCGGTCGAGGTGGTCCCCGGCGTCACCAGCGCCGTGGCCGTGCCCGAGCTGGCCGGTGTGCCGGTCACCCATCGCGGTGTCTCGCAGGGCTTCTGCGTCGTCTCCGGCCACCTGCCGCCGGGCCACCCGGACAGCTCGGTCGACTGGACGGCGCTGGGACGCAGCGGTTTGACGATCGTCTGCCTGATGGCCGTGCACACCATGCCCGACATCGCGGCGGCGCTACTGGCTGACGGCGTCGACCCGGCCACCCCCGTCGTGGCCGTGCAGGACGGCGGGCTGCCCACCCAGCGGGTCAGCCGGTCGCCGCTGTCGGGGGCCGCCGACATGATGGTCCGCGAGCAGGTGACCGCACCCGCGGTCGTCGTCATCGGTGCAGTCGCCGGGGTGTCCGAGGGCATCCCGGGGATCGGGTAGGGCGGTCTCGTGGCGGTCTGGGTGGGGTTCCTGCGCGGCATCAACGTCGGCGGTCACCGCAAGGTCCCGATGGCCGAGCTGCGCTCGCTGTGCGAGGACGCCGGGCTGACCGACGTCCGCACCTACATCGCCAGCGGCAACCTGCTCTTCTCCTCGCCGCTGCGCTCGGCCGCGAAGGTCCGCGCGCTGCTCGAGCAGCGGATCGAGGAGCACTTCGGCTTCCCGGTCGTCGTCGTGGTCCGCACCCCGAAGCAGCTGCGGGACGTCGTGGACGGCCTGCCGTTCGAGGACGCCGACCAGGCGCACGTGTCCTTCCTGGTGTCCGGAGCCGAGCGCGCCGAGGTCAAGGACCTGCAGGCCGCGCTGATCAACGACGCGCAGCTCGAGGTGGTCGGTGACCACGCGTACCTGCTGACGCCGAACGGGCTCGGCCAGGGCTTCCTGAAGTCCGGCGCGGACCGCCGGTTCGGCAAGGTCGGTACGG
Source organism: Angustibacter luteus (assembly GCF_039541115.1). Classification (NCBI taxonomy): domain Bacteria; kingdom Bacillati; phylum Actinomycetota; class Actinomycetes; order Kineosporiales; family Kineosporiaceae; genus Angustibacter; species Angustibacter luteus. Next base: position 942,040 of record NZ_BAABFP010000005.1, on the reverse strand, counting down.
CCCGCAACTGGCGCACGGTGACGAAGGTGCTGTCGATGGCCGAGGAGGCCCAGGCGTGAGGCAGGCCGTAGGGTCGTGCGCATGAGTGAGACCTGGACCTGGCGGTACGTCGACGCCGACGGCGCGACGTTCGTCCCCGACGGCTCGCCGTCCACCGGCTTCCCCACCCAGTCGGACGCCGAGAGCTGGCTCGGCGAGGAGTGGCGCACGCTGCTCGACGCCGGGGTGGACGCCGTGCACCTGCAGCAGGGGGAGCAGGAGATCTACGGACCGATGAGCCTGCGCCCGGCCCAGTAGGGCTCAGGCGTTGCGGGCGCGCAGGCCGCGCTGCACCTCGTCCCGGCCCTCGGCGACCATGCGTCGGGCCGAGCTCGGCAGGTCGGCCTCGTCGAGCAGGGCCTGGGCGACCTGCACCGTCGAGTCGGCCACGACGGTGGCCGGGAACATCAGCCGTCCGAAGAGCTGCACCATCTCCGTCGACTGCTTCTTCGCGAACGGCGGGTACTCGGCGGCGAACCGCCCGACGTAGGGCGCCAGCAGCTCGGCCTGGTCGGCGCTCCAGAAGCCCGTGGCCACGGCGACGAGCTCGTGGTTGCTGAGGCTGCCGCCCACCGCGCTCGACCACGCCCACTCCTTGGCCGCGGCCGTCGGCATGGCAGCGCGGGCGGTGAGCGCGAAGTTTGCGCCGGCGGTGGACCGGTCCCGCTCGCGCTCGGCGGCGATGCCGTCCTCATCGACGGCGCCCAACGTGGCGAGGCGGTGCACGACCCGCCAGCGCAGGTCCGCGTCCACCGTCAGCCCGTCCGGCAGGTCGGTGCCGCGCTGCCAGGCCTGCAGGGCGGCGGTGTCCTGCTGGATCCGGACGAGGGTGCGAGCCAGGGCGAGCTGGCGGTCACTGCCCGGCTCGGCCGACCGCGTCTCCGCGTCCAGCCAACGGGCCAGGTCGGCCAGCAGCGCCGAGCGGGTGCCGGCGTCCGCCCAGCGGTCGGCGGCGACCACGGTCGCGCGCAGCAGCCGGTCCGTGACGGCTTCCGGGTCGTCCGCCGTGATCGAGGTGGTGACGAGCTCGACCAGACCGGACGGCGCCAGCCGGCCGGCCGCCACCATCTCCACCAGGGCGAACCAGACCAGTGCGCGGGCCAGCGGGTCGCCGAGTCCGCGCAGGTGGGTGCGTACCGTTGCCAGCGACGCGTTATCTAGGTCCAGCACGGCGAACGTGAGGTCCCCGTCGTTCGGCAGCACCAGAGCCGCGGCGGGCTCGCCGACGAGGGCCGCGATGTCGTGCCGGTCCACGGCTGGCAGGTCGACGTCCAGGCTGGTGCGCCGGACGAGCCGCTCGCCGTCCAGGTCGTACAGGCCGACCCGTACCCGGTGCGGGCGCGGCCCGTTCGGGGAGCTCTGCCGCATCGCTGCGGACGTGTAGTGCCCGTCGGGACCGACCGACAGCTCCATCCCGAGGGTGCTCACCCCACTGGTGCGCAGCCAGGCCCGCGACCACGCGTCGACGTCGCGCCCGCTCGAGGCGGTCAGCGCGGCGACCAGGTCCGCGAGCGAGGCGTTGCCGTAGGCGTGGTCGGCGAAGTGCTGGCGCAGCGCGACGAGGAACGCCTCGTCGCCGACCCACTCGACGAGCTGGCGCAGCGCGCTGGCGCCCTTCGCGTACGAGATGCCGTCGAAGTTCAGCAGCGCCGCGGCGGTGTCGTCGGACTCACCGGCGATCGGGTGCGTGGTGGAGAACTGGTCCGCCAGGTAGCCCCAGGTCTTGCGCTTGGCCAGGAACGTCGTCCACGAGCCGGTGTGCTCCGTCGCCTCCGCAGCCGACCGGTAGGCCATGTACTCGGCGAAGGACTCGTTGAGCCACAGGTCGTTCCACCACTTCATGGTCACGAGGTCGCCGAACCACATGTGCGCCATCTCGTGCAGCTGGGTGTTCGCGACCTCCTCGCGGTCGTCGTCCGTGACCGTGCCGCGCTGCAGGTAGTACTCGTCCCGGAAGGTGACCAGGCCGGGGTTCTCCATCGCGCCCGCGTTGAACTCCGGCACGAACACCTGGTCGTACTTGCCGAACGGGTAGCGGACCCCGAAGAGCCCGTGGAAGTAGTCGAAGCCGGACCGGGTGGTGCCCAGCAGCCGCGCGGAGTCCAGGTGCGGTGCCCAGGACTGGCGGCACCAGACCCCGATCTCGATCCCGTCGTGCACCTCCCGCACCCCGTGGTACGGCCCGGCCACCACGGCGAACAGGTACGTCGGGAGCACCTCGGTGGTGGCGAACTGCCACTGCCCCGGGCCGGTCTCGGTGCCCGTGGTGTTGCCCAGCACCGTCCAGTCCGGCGGCGCGGCGACCGTCACGGTCAGGGTCGCCTTGAGGTCCGGCTGGTCGAAGCAGCCGAAGATCCGCGTGGCGTCGTCCAGGAACGCCTGGCTGTACAGGTACGTACGGCCGTCCTCGGGGTCGACGTAGCGGTGCAGCCCCTCACCGGTGCGGGAGTAGGCGAAGCGGGCCTTCAGTCGCAGCTCGTTCACGCCGTCGCCCACGTGCCCCACGACCGGCAGCCGGCCATCGGCCCAGGCCGAGGTATCCAGCGGCTGGCCGTTGAGCTCGGCCTCGAGGAGCTCGACGGGCTGGACGTCCAGCCAGGTGGGCTCGGACGACGACGCGGCGAACCGGATGACGACCGTCGAGTCGAAGGTCGGCTCGGACTCGGCGCCGGACAGGTCGAGGTCGATCGTGTACGACTCGACGTCCAGCTGGGCGAACCGGGCCAGTGCCTCGGCCTGGGTGAGGGGACGCATGCTCAGCTCGGACGCTTCTTCGGGGAGTTCTCCGCGGTCATCGCCGGGTCGGACGTCACGATCGAGCCGAGTGCGGTGTCGATGCTGGCCATCGCCTCGGCCGGGATCCGGACACCCGCGGCCTTCACGTTGTCGTGCACCTGCTCGGGACGCGACGCCCCGACCAGCGCGGCGGCCACGTTGTCGTTCTGCAGCACCCACGCGACGGCGAGCTGGGCCATGCTGAGGCTGAGCTCGTCGGCGATGGGCTTGAGGTCCTGCACGCGGGTCAGCACGTCGTCGCGCATCCAGCGCGAGATCATGTCGGCGCCGCCGGCGGTGTCGGTCGCCCGCGAGCCCTCGGGCGGGGCCTGGCCGGGCAGGTACTTGCCGGTCAGCACGCCCTGCGCGATCGGCGACCAGACGATCTGGCTGACGCCCAGCTCGCGCGAGGTCGGGACGACCTCCTCCTCGATGACGCGCCACAGCATCGAGTACTGGGGCTGGCTCGAGATGAGCTGGATGCCCAGGTCACGGGCGATGGCGTGACCGGCGCGGATCTGGTCCGCGGTCCACTCGCTCACGCCGATGTAGAGCGCCTTGCCCTGCCGGACGACGTCCGCGAACGCCTGCATCGTCTCCTCGAGCGGCGTCTCGGTGTCGTACCGGTGCGCCTGGTAGAGGTCGACGTAGTCGGTCTGCAGGCGGGTCAGCGAGCCGTTGATGGACTCCAGGATGTGCTTGCGGGACAGTCCGCTGTCGTTGGGTCCGCCCGGCCCGGTCGGCCAGTAGACCTTGGTGAAGATCTCCAGCCCCTCGCGGCGCTGGCCCTTCAGCGCCTCGCCGAGCACGGTCTCCGCCTTGGTGTTGGCGTAGACGTCGGCGGTGTCGAAGGTGGTGATCCCCACGTCGAGCGCGGCGTGCACGCACTGGGTGGCGACGTCGTTCTCCACCTGGGAGCCGTGGGTCAGCCAGTTGCCGTAGGTGATCTCGGAGATCTTCAGGCCTGAGTTGCCGAGGTAGCGAAATTCCATGATCCCGACCCTACGGGGCCACGGCGGATCCGTCTGGTCCGGGTGGCGCGATGCCGGGAAGGTGGTCGACGAGGCAGACGTAGTAGCGCATGGACAGGGCCGCCCGCTCGCGGTCGATGCTGCCCTCGCCGACCGCGATCACGTCGTTGAGCCAGCGGTGGTCGTCGTCCTCGGCCTCGAACGTCAGCACGTGCACGCCACTGCCGTTCGTGAGCGACGACATGCCGGTGAGGGTGAACAGCACCGTCGCCCCACCCTCGACCTGGATGGCGCCCCGCGCGTCCGGGTAGGCAAACCCGCCGCGCAGCCGGGGGAAGTTGGACCATCGGGCCTGCCCAGCGAGGCGCCCGGTGAACGTGCCGACCCCCTGGCCGTACACCCGGCCGTCACCCCGCTCGGACGGCTGGAGCTCGTGCAGCAGGTCGTACTGCCAGGTCACGTCGCAGAGTGGGTCGAGTCGCATGCGCGCTCCCTAGCCGGGGCCGGTCACTTCACCGCATTCTGCTCGCGTCCCGGCTCCGGGTGGTAGGGATCCGTACCGGCGAGCGCGGGTTGGTCGGGCAGGCACACGGCGTATCCGGGGTCGCCGCCGCCGGCGAGCCGGTGGAACCGCAGCAGCTCGCGGACGATGCCGGCGTTGCCCATGGCCCAGCCGTTCCGGGGAGGCAGCCGGCTCGGGGTCGCGCGGTGCTCGTCGTTCGACCAGCGTGCCCCGGCGCCGTCCACCGTCGCCCTCGTGGCGAGGTCGTCGACCAGCACCCCGGCGAACCCCAGCGTGCCGCGGCCCTCGGCGTACCGGTCGCAGGCCAGTGCGAGCACCCCAGCGGTGCCGCAGCAGCGGCCGTTGTTGTCCCAGAACCCCGGACGCAGCCGGGCGGGTAGTCCCGACTCCACCACGGTGTTCCAGCAGCGGTCCTGGAGCTCGTCCCAGCGAGGGTCGCCGGTGACTGCTGCGAGTCGGCGGAACACCTGCGCGTCGCCGGCCGGTCCGTTGCACCAGCCGTAGCTGTACCGCTCGATCAGCTCAGGTCGGTGCGGCGGGTCCGAGTGCGGAACGAGGAAACCGTCCGGGCCCGCCTCGTCCCGGCCCACCACGTCGGCGGCGCCGGCCAGTGCGAGCTCGACCAGGTCGGCTCGACCGGTCGCCGCACCGACGGTGGCCAGGGCCAGCACGATGCCGAGCGTGCCGTGGGCGACGTGGTGCGAGCGGGCCTCGCTCGGCCGCACCTTCCAGTTGACGCCACCCGGCGTCGGGTCGGCGAGCCGCAGGTACGGCGTGACCGCGGTCAGCGCGAGCTCCTCGTCGCCGGCGGCCAGGGCACCGAGCGCGATCCCGGCGTTGCCGACCAGCAGCTCGGTCATCTCGTTCCAGCGCTCGCCGTCGAACCGCTCCCGCACCAGCATCAGGGCGCGGTCCGCCGCGCGGCCGGCGTCGTCGTCCCCGAGCACCTGGTGGACGGCGCGCAGGCAGAACGCGGTCCCGGTGTTCCCGAAGTAGAGCGAGCTGCTCTCGGTGCCCTCCACGGAGCTGGCCAGGGCCCGTGCACCCTCGAGGGCCGCGTCGGCGTACGCCTCGAAACCGCTGTCCCCGTGCCCCTCCAGCAGCGCGAGGACGACGCCCGCGAGGCCGCTGTACAGGCTGAGGTCGTCATCGACGGGCTGCTGCGCCAGCCAGTGCAATCCGCGTTCGGCGAGCTCCTGCGCGGTCTGCTGAGCGTCCAGCGTCACAACGGGGTGGAGGGGAGCGGGACGAACGGCGCGCCGTGCCCCGGGACGATCAACGTCGGCTTCAGGTCGAGCACCCGCTGGCGGGAGGCTCGCAGGGTGGCGGCGTCCTCGGCGTACGGGTCCTCCAGCGGGCCGCCGGCCGACCACCACAGGTGCGTGCAGGCGACCAGCCCGCGGTCGGTGTCCACCAGCGTGGTGACGTCCTGCGGCGTGTGGCCGGGGGTGAGCATCAGCCGGACGGACAGCGACAGCAGCGCGACGTCGTCCTCGAACTCGCGGTCGATCCACTGGTCGTCCACGTAGGTGGCCTGGAAGTCGTGGATGCGGGCGTTCGGGAAGAGCGCCGCGTTGACGGTGTGGTCCGGGTGGTGGTGGCTGAAGACCACGTCGGTCACGTCGCCGGGTGCGACCTGGAGGTCGGTCAGCGGGCCGAGGATCCGGTCGCGGTCGGCCACCATGCCGGGGTCGATCACGGCGACCAGCGCCCCGTCCCGGACGAGGGTGACCGTCCCGGCCACCCGGTCGCCGACGTACCCGGCGGTGAGCACGTCCAGGAGCGCGGTCACGACTCGCCGCCGGCCTGGTCGAACACGTACAGCACGTTGCCTGCCGGGTCGGCGACGCCGGCCACCTGGCCGTCGGGGATCGCGAAGGGGTCGACGACGACCGGCAGGTCCGCATGCGCTGCCAGGAACTCGGCCACGTCGTCGACGAGGTACATCGGCCCGGCCTCCTGCGGGGTGGTCGACACCATGACCTGGACGTCGGAGTCCGGGATGGCGAAGGCGACCGTGTCGTCGCCGTCGCGCCAGGCCTCCGCCCAGCCCAGCGTGTCGCGGTAGAACGCGGCCCCCTGGTCCAGGTCGGTCACGGGTGCGTACACGAACGCCAGCTTCATGCTCGACTCCTCGCTCGGGTGCACCCTTTCTACTGCGCGGGACGCCGTCCCACCACGTGCAGCAGCGTGCCGACCCGCCGGTAGGGATCGGTTCGCCCGACCTGCTCCTCGGCGTCCAGCAGCGCGGCGAGCTCGTCGGGGTCGGACGGCGCCGGCTCGTCGACCGGGACCCCGTCGGTCAGCACCCGGACGCCGTACCAGGCCTCGACGTGCATGCGCCGTCCGGAGATGTACGACGCGAGCTCCTCGAGGCGGTCCGCGCGGGCCCGCACGCCGAGCTCGTTCACGTAGTGCGGCGAGGGCTCTCGCGCCTCGTCGAGCAGGTCGAGGACGTCAGCCCACTGCCGGCGGAGGCCGGGGCGCAGCGCCATGCCGTCGGCGTTGCGGGCCAGTACCGACAGGACGCCGCCCGGAGCGACCAGGTCGGCCAGGGCCCACAGCGCCGGGCCGGGCTCGTCCAGGTACATCAGGACGCCGTGGCACAGCACGACGTCGAACGACTGCGGTTCCAGGTCGTCCAGGAGCGACTCCACCGGCGTCGCGCCCAGCCGGACCCGCCCGGCCACCTCTGCCGGCTCGCCGAGCAGGGCAGCCTCGCAGGCGGCGCGCATCTGGCCGTCCGGCTCCGTGGCCAGGACGTCGTAGCCCAGGCGGGCGAGCCGGATCGCCTGCGTGCCCTGGCCGGCGCCGACGTCCAGCACCCGCGCGGGGGCCGGGTCGAGATGGCTCGCGAGCTGACGGCTGACGAGCTCCTGGCGGACGACGTTGCGCAGGTTTCCCTGGCGGGCGAGCCAGGGCTCGCGGCCCGCGGAGAAGGCGTCGGCCACGGCGGCGCTAGACCGGGAACTCGCCGCGCTTGACGAGGGCGCGCGGCACCCGGGTGCGACGGATCTGGAAGGACCGCATCACGCAGTACCAGGCGATGCCGCCCAGGTCGACGGCGTCGCCGAACTTGGCCCGCAGGGCCTTCTTGGCCCGGCGCTGCATCCAGAACGCGTCGACGGCGGACATCAGGACCAGAACGTAGGTGGCGGCGACCAGCCCGCCGAACACGCTCTGGTTCTTGATGACGCCGTTGCCCAGGAAGGACAGGATCAGGAAGAGGAACATCACCGGCAGCAGGACCTCGCCGACGTTCCAGCGGGCGTCCACGAAGTCCCGGGCGAACTTGCGGACGGGGCCACGGTCGCGGACCGGCAGGTACTTCTCCTCGCCGGCCATCATCCGCTGGCGGGACACCACGCGGGCCTCGCGCGCAGCCACCTTCTCTTCCTTGGTGGCCTTGCCGCCCTTGCCCTTGCCGGTGGGCCTGGTCGGCGCGACGAGCGGCTGGCGGCGCGCCGCCTCGACCTCGCGTCGCTTCGGGGTCGGCTGGTTCTTGCCGGGGCCCTCCTTGACGGGGGCAGGGGCTACGTTCTCGCTGGTCTTGCGTCGTCCGAGCACGCGGCGATCCTACCTGGGCTCGCGGCCCGCCTCCGCCAGCGCGGCGGCCACCCGGTCGCCGTACCGGGCCCGGACCTCCGACCTCAGCTGGGCGTCGTGCCGGGGGACGGGCTCGAGGAAGACCTCGGCCACGTCCGGGAAGACCACCCGCAGCTCGCGGTCCATGTCCAGGGCCACGACCTCGAGGGTGGCGGCGTCCAGGTCGTCGGCGAAGTCGAGCCGCGCGCAGACGAGCACCCGGTCCGTGCCGATCCGCTGGGTCATCAGGTCGACCAGGGCGTCCACGTGCGGCTGGGACGCCAGCCAGGCACCGACGGCGCGGATCAGCCGCGGGTCGGCCTGGCTGCCCACCAGCAGGTTCTTGTTGGTGCGCGCGAGGAAGAACGCGACCACCGCTAGCAGCGCTGCGATGAGCAGGGAGGCGACGGCGTCCGGCACCGACGACCCGGTGAGGTGGTGCAGCCAGATGCCGGCGAAGGCGAGCACCACCCCGACCAGCGCAGCCGAGTCCTCGTAGAAGACGGTCTTCACGGTCGGGTCGTCGGTCGAGCGCAGCAGCTGGCGGACGGTCTGGTCGTGCTGGCGGGCCTCGGACCGCACCTGCCGGGTGGCGCGCACCCAGCTGATCCCCTCCAGCACGAACGCCAGGGCGAGCACGACCGAGGAGATGACCAGCCCGGCGGACTCCTCCGCCGGGCCGAGCAGGGTGTCGATGCCCTCGATGGCGGCGAAGACCGCGCCGGAGACGAAGATCGACACCGCCGCCACGAAGGACCAGAAGAAGCGCTCCGGGCCGTAGCCGAACGGGTGGTCGCGGTCCGGCGGGCGGTCGCTGCGGCGCAGCGCGACCAGCAGGATGACCTCGTTCGCGGTGTCCGCGACCGAGTGCGCCGTCTCGGACGCCATCGCCGCCGAGCCGGACACCACGGCGGCCACGCCCTTCGCGACGGCGATGCCCGCGTTGGCGGCGAGCGCGACCAGGACGGTGCCGACACTGTCCGGTTGGTCGTCCTGCTCCTGCGCCACCGGCTGAACGCTACGCCTGGCTAGGGTGACCCGCATGACGTCGACGGCCCCTGCTGACCTGTCTGCCGACCGCCTCGCCGAGCTGCGCGCCGCGGTGGCCCGTGAGATGCCCCGAGTGCGCAGCGACCTCGAGTCGCTCGTCCGGATCCCGAGCGTGTCGGAGAAGGCGTTCGACCAGGCCCACGTGGCGGACAGTGCGCAGGCGGTGGCGGAGCTGCTGCGCGGGGCCGGGATGCAGGACGTCGAGATCCTCACGGAGGGCGGCGCGCCGGCCGTCGTCGGGCACCTGCCCGGTCCGGACGGCGCCCCGCAGGTCCTGCTGTACGCCCACCACGACGTCCAGCCGCCGGGGGAGGACGCGGACTGGACGTCGGCGCCGTTCGAGCCGGTCGAGCGCGACGGCCGCCTCTACGGCCGTGGCGCCGCGGACGACAAGGCCGGCGTGATGGCGCACCTGGCCGCGATCCGGGCGCACGGCGGCAAGCCGCCGGTGGGGCTGACGATCTTCGTCGAGGGCGAGGAGGAGTCCGGCTCGCCGTCACTGGGCCGGATCCTCGAGGCCCACCGGGACAAGCTGACCGCCGACGTCCTCGTGCTCGCGGACTCGACGAACTGGAAGATCGGCGTGCCCGCGCTGACCACCAGCCTGCGGGGCCTGGTCGAGGCCTACGTCGAGGTGCGCACCCTGGACCACGCGGTGCACAGCGGCATGTACGGCGGCGCGGCGATCGACGCGGTGACCGCGATGATCCGGCTGCTGGCCACGCTGCACGACGACGCCGGAGACGTTGCGGTGCAGGGGTTGGTCGGCGGTGAGGCCGCTGACCTGGACCTGACCGAGGAGCAGCTGCGCGCGGACGCCGGCGTGCTGGACGGCGTCGAGCTGATCGGTACGGGGTCGCTGACGTCGCGGCTGTGGACCAAGCCGGCGCTGACCGTCGTCGGATTCGACGCGACGTCCACGGCGAAGGCGTCGAACACGTTGGCCGCCAAGGCGAAGGCGAAGATCTCGATGCGCGTCGCGCCCGGTCAGGACGCGAACGAGGCGTACGAGCTGCTCGCCGAGCACCTGCGCTCGCACGCCCCATGGGGCGTCAAGGTCGACGTCGTCGTCCGCGAGACGGGCCAGCCGTTCGCGGCGGACGTGAACGGGCCGGCGTACGACGCGGCCCGCGCCGCGTTCGCGGACGCCTGGGGCGTCGAGCCGGTCGACATGGGCATCGGCGGCTCGATCCCGTTCATCGCGGACTTCGCCGCCATCTACCCGGATGCCGCGATCCTGGTCACCGGCGTCGAGGACCCGGACACCCGAGCCCACGGCGCCGACGAGAGCCTGCACCTGGGCGAGTTCGAGCGGGTCTGCGTCGCGGAGGCCGTGCTCCTCGAGCGGCTCGGCGGGCTGGGTTCGTGAGCCGCCTGCTCAGCCCGGACGTCGGTGCCCTGGCGCTCACGGCCGCCGACCCGGTCGACGACGAGCCGCGCACCGCGGCGGCGACGCTGGACACGTTGGGGGACACCGAGATCGGCGTCTGGTCCATCGACCTCGGGGTGGCCCGGGACACCGAGGTGGACGAGGTGTTCGTCGTCCTGTCCGGTCGGGCGTCGGTCAGCGTCGAGGGTGCCGAGACGCTCGAGCTCGCCCCCGGCTCGGCGGTCCGGCTGAACGCCGGCGACCGGACTACCTGGGTCGTCCACGAACCCCTGCGCAAGCTCTACATCGCCGTCGGCTGACCACGGGTCGCTCGACGAGGGTCAGTCCTTCGCGGTGATCCCAGGCAGCGCCAGCATCTGGTCCAGCGCCACCCGCGCCCAGTGCGCGACGTCCGGGTCGACGACGATCCGGTTCACCACCCGGCCGGCGGCGAGCGACTCGAGCGACCACACCAGGTGCGGCAGGTCGATGCGGTTCATGGTCGAGCAGAAGCAGACCGTGCGGTCCAGGAACGTCACGTCGAGCTGCGGGTTCTCCCGGGCCAGCCGGCGCACCAGGTTCAGCTCGGTGCCGATCGCCCACGACGACCCGGCGGGCGCGGCGGCGAGGGTCTGGATGATCTTCTCCGTCGAGCCCACGTGGTCGGCCGCCGAGACGACCTCGTGCCGGCACTCCGGGTGCACCAGCACCTGGACGCCGGGCACCCGCTCGCGCACGTCGTTGACCGAGTCCAGGCTGAACCGCCCGTGCACCGAGCAGTGCCCGCGCCACAGGATCATCCGGGCGTTCTGCAGCTGCTCGCGGGTCAGGCCGCCCATCGGCTTGTGCGGGTCGAACAGCACGCAGTCGCCGAGGGAGAGGCCCAGCTCGAGCACCGCGGTGTTGCGACCCAGGTGCTGGTCGGGCAGGAACAGCACCTTGCCGCGGCCGGCCGGGCGCTGCGCGAACGCCCAGTCCAGTGCCGTCCGGGCGTTGGAGGACGTGCAGATCGTCCCGCCGTGCCGCCCGGTGAACGCCTTGATGGCCGCCGTCGAGTTCATGTACGACACCGGCACGACGTCGTCGGCCACGCCGGCGTCCACCAGGTCGTCCCACGCGTCCTCGACCTGGCTGATCGCGGCCATGTCCGCCATCGAGCAGCCGGCCGCGAGGTCCGGCAGCACGACCTGCTGGTGCTCGGCGGTCAGCACGTCGGCGCTCTCGGCCATGAAGTGCACGCCGCAGAACACGATGTACGGCGAGTCCGGCCGAGCCGCCGCTTGCTGCGCGAGCTTGAACGAGTCGCCCGTGACGTCGGCGAACTCGATGACCTCGTCGCGCTGGTAGTGGTGCCCGAGTACGAAGACCTGGTCGCCGAGCGCCGCCTTCGCCGCCCGTGCTCGCTCCACCAGTCCGGGGTCGGACGGCGCGGGCAGGTCGCCGGGGCACTCCACGCCGCGCTCGCTGGCCAGGTCACGGCCGCGACCGAGCAGCAGCAGTGCGGCAGGAGTGGCAGCCGGTTCGGCGAAGGTGCTCACGTCCACGATCGTCGCACAGGGCCCCGGACCGACATCCGTCCGGACCGACGACCCTGACCTGGGAGGATGCCGACGTGCGCGTCCTGATCGCCCCTGACACCTTCGCCGGCCACCTCGACGCCCAGCAGGCCGCTGACGCCATCGCGGCCGGCTGGGCCGAGCAGGCGCCATCCGACCAGCTCACCACCACCCCGCTCTCGGACGGCGGACCCGGCCTCGTCGACGTCGTGCTGTCCGCCCGTGGCGGCGAGCTCGTGCCCGTCACGGTCAGCGGGCCCCTCGGCGAGCCTGTCCCGGCCGCGGTGCTGGTCGTCACCGAGACCGACGGCAGCCGGACCGCCTACCTCGAGGCGAGCCAGGCCTGCGGGCTGCACCTGCTCGCGCCCGAGCGGCGCGACGCCTGGCGGGCCACCAGCACCGGGGTCGGCGAGCTCGTCCAGGCCGCCGTGCAGACGGGGGCCACCCGCGTCGTCATCGGCATCGGCGACTCGGCGTCGCACGACGGGGGCGCGGGCATCCTGGCGGCACTGGGGGCCGGTCCGGCCGAGCTGCTCGGCGGGGGCGGCGGTGCGCTGGCCGACCTGACGGCCGATGCGCTCAGCGGGCTCGACGCCGTGCGCCAGCGGCTGCGCGGCGTCCAGCTCGTGGCGGCGACGTCGTCCGACCTGCCGTTGCTGGGCTTCCACGGCGCGAGCGCCACGGACGCGGAGCGGCGCGGTGCGACCCCGGAGCAGGCCCAGCAGCTCGAGGCCGCGCTGGGCCACTTTGCCCACGTGGCGCAGCGCTCCCAGGTCGCCGGGCGCTCACTGGGCGGCAGCGGGATGGCGGGCGTGGCGGGCGCGGGCGCGGGTGGCGGGATCGGCTTCGCGCTGCTGCTGCTCGGCGCCACCCGCGTCGACGGCGTCCAGGAGGTGCTCGCGGCCACCGGATTCGCGCAGCGGCTGAGCGGGGCGGACCTGGTGGTCACCGGCGAGTCGGTGTTCGGCTGGCACTCGATGCGCGGTGGGGTCGTCGCCTCGGTGGCGGAGTCGGCGCTGGCCGTCGGGCTGCCGGTCGTCGTGCTCGCCGTCGAGGTCGAGGTCGGGCGCCGCGAGACCCTCAACCTGGGGGTGTCCGGCGCCTACGCGGTGGCAGACCGGCAGGGCTGGCTGGCGGACGTGCAACGCGACCCCGCCGGCGCCCTGGCCCGCCGCGCCCGTCGGGTCGCGCGCACCTGGTCGCGGTGACGACGTACGCTGGACGGCGAGCGCGAAGTTCTCCCGAGCACCGGGAACATGCCGAGCGCACTGGTGGTTGCCGCTGGTGGCCGCCAGATCGACGAGTCGACGAGTAGGGATGCGCGAATGACCGAGACCACCCAGTCCACCGACCAGACCGCGACCGAGGCACCCGCCCACGGTGTGGTCCTGACGGACGTGGCTGCGCAGAAGGTCAAGAGCCTGCTCGAGCAGGAGGGCCGCGAGGACCTGCGGCTGCGGATCGGCGTGCAGCCCGGTGGCTGCTCGGGCCTGATCTACCAGCTGTACTTCGACGAGCGTGACCTCGACGGTGACCTGGTCGAGGCGTTCGGCGGGGTCGAGGTCGTCGTCGACCGGATGAGCGCCCCGTACCTGGGCGGCGCCACGATCGACTTCGCGGACACCATCGAGAAGCAGGGCTTCACGATCGACAACCCGAACGCGGGCAGCAGCTGCGCGTGCGGTGACAGCTTCAGCTGACCCGCTCCGCACCCAGCAGAGAAGCGGGGTACCCGACGTCACGTCGGGTACCCCGCTTCGCTGCGTTCGGGAGCGCTCAGCTCCCGTAGGTGGCGATGCCGCCGACGAGGTCGGCCGCGTCCTGCGGGACGACGAGGGAGTCCTGCGCGGGCGACAGGTGCGGCCGCTGCGGCGTACTGACCGGCACGACCACTTGGGCGGCGTCCACCCAGAGGTCGTGCACGGAACCCTCGTCCAGGCCGGAGCGGCGTCCGGGCACCGTCGTCGCACTGCTCATGGACTGAACGTAGGCCGTTACCGGCGGGTACTCCAGCAGCGGCGGACGGTAGTGTCGCCGCCGTGCAGATCGCAATCACCGGCTCCATCGCCACTGACCACCTGATGACCTTCCCGAGCCGCTTCGCGGACTCCCTCGTCGTCGAGCAGCTGGACAAGATCTCGCTGTCGTTCCTCGTCGACGACCTGGAGATCCGCCGCGGGGGAGTGGCGGCGAACATCGCGTTCGGCCTGGCGAACCTCGGTCTGCGCCCCCTGCTGGTCGGGGCCGTCGGCGCGGACTTCGTCGAGTACCGGGCGTGGCTGGAGCGGCACGGCGTCGACTGCGGGGGCGTGCGGACCAGCGAGCTGCGGCACACCGCACGGTTCATCTGCACCACGGACTCCGACCAGGCCCAGATCGCGTCCTTCTACCCGGGCGCGATGAGCGAGGCGCGCGACATCGAGCTCACCCCGCTCGCGACCGCCCGCGGCGGCCTCGACCTGGTGCTCATCGGCGCGAACGACCCCGAGGCGATGCTGCGGCACACCGAGGAGTGCCGCACCCGCGGCTACGCCTTCGCCGCCGACCCGTCGCAGCAGCTGGCCTTCGCCGACGGGCCCTTCATCCGCCGGCTCATCGACGGTGCGACGTACCTGTTCAGCAACGAGTACGAGGCGCACCTCACGGAGCAGAAGACCGGCTGGACCGCCGACGAGATCCTCACCAGGGTCGGCACCCGGGTCACCACGCTCGGGGCCAACGGCGTACGGATCGAGCGAGCCGGCGTCGAGCCCATCGAGGTCGCGGTCGCGCAGGAGCTGCGCAAGGCGGACCCGACGGGGGTGGGCGACGCGTTCCGCGCCGGGTTCCTCGCGGGGCTGTCCTGGGACCTGGACCTGACCCGGTGCGCCCAGGTGGGGTCGATGCTGGCTACGTACGTCATCGAGACCGTCGGCACCCAGGAGTACGAGCTGGGTCGGGGCGGCTTCCTGCAGCGCTTCGCCGACGCCTACGGCCCGGACGCCGCGGCCGAGGTCGAGCCGCACCTGGCGATCAGCCGGGTCTGAGCAGGACGCCAGCGGGGGAGCGCGCGGTGAGCCCGGCCGAGCCAGCGCCGTCCAGCTGGGACCTGGACGTCGATCCCGAGCCCGGTGAGGACCTGGTCGGCGTCGGCGCGGACCTCGAGCCGGGCACGGTCCTGGCGGCGTACCGCCGCGGGCTGTTCCCGATGGGCGTCGGGTCCGGCGGTCGGGCGCCGCTGGGCTGGTGGTCGCCGGACCCGCGCGGCGTGCTGGTGCTGGACGAGCTGCGGTTGAGCCGGTCCCTGCGCCGGGCGCTGCCACGATTCGAGCTGCGCGTGGACACGGCCTTCGCGGACGTCGTGCGAGGCTGCGCCGACCCGCACCGGGACGGCGCCTGGATCACGCCGGCGGTCGCGGTGGCCTACCAGCGGCTGTACGACCTCGGTTGGGCGCACTCCGTGGAGGCGTGGCAGGACGGCGAGCTCGTCGGTGGCCTCTACGGCTTGGCGATCGGGGGGCTGTTCGCGGGGGAGTCGATGTTCCACCGCACGCGGGACGCCTCGAAGGTCGCGCTGGCTGGCCTCGTCGACCTCCTGCGTGCGGCGGGTGACTCCGGCGACCGGCTGCTCGACGTCCAGTGGCGCACCGAGCACCTGGCCACCCTCGGGGTGAGGGAGGTCTCCCGAGCCGAGTACCTGCGACGGCTCGAGGCAGCGCTGGAGCTGCCGCTCCCGGTGCCCTTCGGGTAGGCGCCGACCAGCCGCCCGCTAGCCGCGGTAGAGGCGCTCGGCGTACGACGGGCCGTAGTACTCCTCGAGCTCGGCCAGGCTCTGGTCGGACCGCTCGACCTCCGCGGCGATCCTGGCCCGGGACTCCATTGCCTCGGGCTGCCACGTCGAGGGGTCCCACAGCCGCGAGCGCAGGAACGCCTTGGCGCAGTGGAAGAACACCTGCTCGACGTCCACGACCAGGGCCAGCAGCGGCCGGTGCCCCTTGACCACCATGTCGTCGAACCAGGGTGCGTCCGACACCAGTCGGGCTCGCCCGTTGACCCGCAGCGTGTCGTCCCTTCCGGGGATCACGAAGATCAGACCGACGTGCGGGTTGCTCAGCACGTTCTGGTAGCCGTCCACGCGACGGTTGCCCGGCCGCTCGGCGATCGCCAGCGTGCGCTCGTCGAGCACCAGCGCCAGGTCGCCGGCCGGGTCACCCTTCGGAGACACGTCGCAGGTGCCGTCGGCGGCTGCGGTGGCCAGGAAGCACATCGGCGCGGCGGCGAGCCAGCGGCGGTGCACGTCCTCGAGGGCGGGACGGTCCTTCGCCGCGGCCCGTGCCATCGGCTCGCCGACCAGGGCGCGCAGCTGCTCGAGGCTGCTGATCTCGGTGACCGGGGTGGTATCGATGGGCGTTTCGTCGTTCGTGGAGGCGCTCACGGGACCACCCTAGGACGGCCCACCGACGGACCGGCCGAACCGGATGGGCCGATCCGGACGGTGAGGCGCAGGCCGTCGGGCTCGTCCGGTTCCGCGCCGAGCCACTCGTGCCCACGCATCCGGGCCCAGGCGGGCACGTCGTGCTGCGCCGCCGGGTCGGTGGCGCGCACCACCACCACGCTGCCGGCGGGCAGGTCGGCCACTGCCTGCGCGAGCCGGACCACCGGCAGCGGGCAGCGCAGGCCACGAGCGTCCACCACCACCGGCTGGTCGCTCACAGCCCCTCCGTGCCCAGCACCCGCCGTACCTGGGCCACCGTCTCGGGCAGCACCGCGCAGAACGCGTCGACGTCGGCCTCGACCGGTTCCAGCGGGAGGGTGACCCGCAGGTTGCCGTGGGTGAGCACCCCCATCGCGGCCAGCACGTGGCTGGGCTCGAGGGTGCTCGCGGTGCACGCGGACCCGCTGGCCACCGCGAAGCCGCGCCGGTCGAGCTCGTGCACCAGCGCCTCGCCGTCGACGAACAGGAACGAGAACGTCGACACGTGGGGGAGCCGGTCCACCGGGTCGCCGACCACCTCCGTGTCCGGGACCGCCGCGGCCGCAGCCCGGATCCGCTCCACCAACGCGTGCGCGACACTCGCGCGTCGGGCCCGGTGCTCCTCCGCGTCCAGCAGCGCCGCCGCGGCGGCCAGCACCGCCGGGACGTCCGGTTCCCCCGGCACCCGTCCGTGCTCGTGCTCGTCGGCGGGCCCGTCCGAGCGCCACCGGACGCCCGTCCGGACTGCCAGCACCCCGACCCCGGGCGGCCCGGCCCAGGACCGCGCGTCCGCGACGACGACGTCGGCGCCGCCCGGCAGGTCGTCGCGCCCGAGCGTCCCCGTCGCGTCCAGCAGCAGCGGCACACCCGCCGTCCGGCAGGCGTGGACGGCTCCGGCCACCGGTTGCCGCGTCCCGACCTCCCCGTTGGCGGCCTGCAGGCAGGCGGCCGCCACGCCCCCGGCGGACACCGCGGCAGTGAACCGGAGGAGATCGACCCGGCCCCGACCGTCCACGGGCACCAGGGACGTCGTCCCGCCGCCGGCTGCGTGCCACTGGCCGGTGTGCAGCAGGGCCGAGTGCTCGACCGCGCTCAGCACCAGCCCGTCGCCGACCCGGCGACGGCCGCGCAGGAGCCCGCGCAGCCCGAGCTGGCGAGCGACGGTGCCGGAACCGGTGAACGACACGGCGTCCGTGCCGACCCCGAGCACCCCGGCCACGCTCTCGCGGGCACCGTCCAGCAGGGCGCGGGCCCGCCGTCCCTCCGCGTAGAGCCGGCGCGGGTCCGCCCAGCCAAGGTCGACGGCCTCGAGCAGGGTCTGGCGAGCCACCGGCGACAGCGGCGGTGCAGCGGCGTCGAGCAGGCGCCGGCGGGCTGGCTGCGGCGGGTTCGGCACGCGCGCAACGCTAGCCCCACCCTGCCCAGGCTGAGCGGGGACGCTGCGGTACGTTGTGACCTGTTCGAAGGCAGCCCTCTGGCGCTGCGGTTACCGTCCGAAAGGTGCGTCGTGCGACAGCTCCCTCGATCGCGTCCGAGTCGCGGCCGCGTGTCGCGACTCGCCGTCGCTGCGGCGGTGGCCGCGGTGGCCCTCACCGGGTGCACCGACACGCAGAAGCGCGGGTTCCTGCCCAAGGGCGTGACCACGGACAAGGACGTCGTCACGAACCTCTGGGTGGGCTCGTGGATCGCGGCGCTCGCCGTCGGGGTGCTCGTCTGGGGCCTGATCATCTTCTGCGTGGTCGCGTACCGCCGCCGCAAGGACGACGACAGCGTGCCGGTGCAGCTGCGGTACAACCTGCCGATCGAGATCCTGTACTCGGTCATCCCGCTGTTCATGATCGGCGCGCTCTTCTACTACACGGCCCGCGACGAGGCGACGCTGCTCAAGGTCTCCGACAACCCCAACAACGTGGTCAACATCGTGGGGAAGCGCTGGGCCTGGGACTTCAACTACCTGTCCAACGACGTCTACGAGGCGAGCGTGCAGACCCCGGTGACGGCTGGCGGGGTTGACCAGGCGGCCGCACCGGTGCTGTACCTGCCGGTCGACAAGTCCACTCAGTTCGTGCTGACGTCGCGCGACGTCATCCACTCGTTCTGGGTGCCGGCCTTCCTGATGAAGATGGACATGCTGCCCGGGCTGGTGAACACCTTCCAGGTCACGCCGACCGAGATCGGCACGTACACGGGCAAGTGCGCCGAGCTGTGCGGCACGTACCACTCGCAGATGCTGTTCTCCGTGAAGGTCGTCTCGCAGGCCGACTACGACCAGCACATGGCGGAGCTCAAGGCCAAGGGCCAGACCGGCCTGCTGCCCAACTCCCTCAGCCTGGAGAACCTCGAGCCGGGCCAGGCCGAGAAGATTCCGAACGTGGGGGGCCAGTGATGACCGCGCTGTACCGCGAAGCCGACTGGGTCGAGCCCCGACGCCCCACGCTCGGACGCACCGTCGTCAAGTGGTTCACCAGCACCGACCACAAGGTGATCGCGAACCTGTACTTCATCACCTCGTTCGTGTTCTTCCTGATCGGTGGTGTGCTGGCGCTGCTGATCCGCGCCGAGCTGTTCTCCCCGGGCCTGCAGATCGTCCGCACGCCGGAGGAGTACAACCAGCTCTTCACGATGCACGGCACGATCATGCTGCTGCTGTTCGCCACCCCGCTGTTCGCTGGGTTCGCGAACGCCCTGATGCCCTTGCAGATCGGCGCGCCGGACGTCGCGTTCCCGCGCCTGAACATGTTCGCCTACTGGCTCTACCTGTTCGGCGGCCTGATCGCCTCGATCGGCTTCTTCACCCCGCAGGGCGCGGCCAGCTTCGGGTGGACGGCGTACTCGCCGCTGTCGAGCCTGGTCTACTCGCCCAACCTCGGCGCGGACCTGTGGGTGTTCGGCCTGGCCATGGGTGGCTTCGGCACCATCCTGGGCGCCGTCAACTTCATCACCACGATCATCTGCATGCGCGCCCCGGGCATGACCATGTTCCGGATGTCGCTGTTCAGCTGGACGACGCTCATCACGTCCGTGCTCGTGCTGATGGCGTTCCCGGTGCTGGCGGCCGCGCTGCTCGCCCTCGGCGCGGATCGAAGACTCGGCGCGCACGTGTTCGATGCCAGCAACGGCGGAGCCATGCTCTGGCAGCACCTGTTCTGGTTCTTCGGCCACCCCGAGGTGTACATCATCGCCCTGCCGTTCTTCGGCATCATCAGCGAGATCATCCCGGTGTTCAGCCGTAAGCCGCTGTTCGGCTACAAGGGCATGGTCTTCGCGACCATCGCCATCGCCGGGCTGTCGGTGACGGTGTGGGCCCACCACATGTACGCCACCGGCCAGGTGCTCCTGCCGTTCTTCGCGTTCATGACGATGCTGATCGCGGTACCGACCGGGGTGAAGTTCTTCAACTGGGTCGGCACGATGTGGCGGGGCCAGCTGAGCTTCGAGACCCCGATGCTGTGGTCCATCGGCTTCCTCGTGACGTTCCTGTTCGGTGGCCTGACCGGCATCATCCTGTCCAGTCCCGCACTGGACTTCCACGTCACCGACAGCTACTTCGTGGTGGCGCACTTCCACTACGTCGTGTTCGGCACCGTGGTGTTCTCCATGTTCGCGGGCTTCTACTTCTGGTGGCCGAAGTTCACCGGGCGCATGCTGGACGAGACACTCGGCAAGATCCACTTCTGGATGCTGTTCATCGGGTTCCAGATGACGTTCCTGATCCAGCACTGGCTCGGTGTCGAGGGCATGCCGCGTCGCTACGCGGACTACGTCGCGGGCGAGGGCTTCACCTGGGAGAACCAGTTCTCCACGATCGGCGCCTTCCTGCTCGGCGCCTCCACGCTCCCGTTCATCTACAACGTGTGGAAGACCTGGCGTACGGCGCCGCTGGTGGAGGTCGACGACCCCTGGGGCTACGGCGCGTCGCTGGAGTGGGCCACCTCCTGCCCGCCCCCGCGGCACAACTTCACCAGCATCCCGCGGATCCGCTCCGAGCGTCCCGCGTTCGACCTGCACCACCCCGACATCGCCAACCTCGACCAGCCGACCGCTGACAAGACCATCCTCGACGACCTCTACGGCGAGCCGGACATCGGCGCCGAGGGCGCCGGGACGACGTCCGGTGGCGTGGGCTCGGGCGACGGTACGGCCGCGAACCAGGACCGGAAGGGCGAGGGAAGCTGACGTGAAGGTCGAGAGCTGGCTGTTCGGGGCCGGCGCGTTCTTCTTCGCGCCGGTCGGGATCATCTACGGCATCCTCACGCACTGGGACGAGCCGGTCGGCCCGGTGGGGCTGTTCCTGACCGCGGGTCTGGCCCTGATGGTCGGCTGGTACCTCTGGTACACCGCCCGGCACATCGACCCGCGACCTGAGGACGACCCGGCCGCGCCGATCGAGGCCGCGTCGGGGGAGTACGGATTCTTCTCCCCGCACAGCTGGTGGCCACTGCCGCTAGCCGCCTCGTGCGCCGTGATGTTCCTGGGTCTGGCCGTGGGCTGGTGGTTGCTCTACATCGGGGTCGGGCTGGCCGCTCTCGCGCTCGTCGGCTGGGTGTTCGAGTACTGGCGTGGCGTGCACGCGCACTGAGCGCGACGCGGCGGCAGCCGGCGAGATTTAGGGCAGACCTGTCCTCGTGCTCTACAATCGGAGGGTCGCCAGATCCACGCCGTCGTGGATCTTGACGCCCCTGCCGGGACGCGTCACGGCGGCGGTCAGTCCATCTGGTCCCGGTCGAGCGCGCGGCACCTGGGTGCCCCCCGCCCGGGACAGCCACAGGGGATGTGCATGACGAGTTCGACCACCACCGCGTTGCTGAGCCGCAAGGGCGTGCTGACGTGGTCCGCGGTGCTGCTCACGGTCGGGCTCACCACCTCCGCCTGCCAGTCGGTCACGCCCGACGCTGCCGCTCAGGGGACGCCGTCCGCGTCGGCGTCCGCTTCGGCGTCGACGACGACGTCGCCGGCAGCGGCCGTCACCATCACCCCGCGCGACGGGGCCAAGTCGGTGCGCCCGGATGCCCCGGTCACCGTGAAGGCCAGCAACGGCACCCTGAGCGAGGTCACGATGACCGCCGCGAGCGGCGCGAGCATCGAGGGTGAGCTGAGCGCCGACAAGTCGGTGTGGACGGCGACCGGCGGCCTCAAGCCCAAGACGACGTACACCGTGACCGCGAAGGCCGAGAACGCTGACGGCGCGTCCACCTCGACGACGTCGACCCTGCGCACGCTGACCCCGAAGGACACGGCGAACTACACGGTCATCCCGTCCAGCGGCGTGGTCGGCGTGGGCATGCCCGTGGTCATCCAGTTCGTGAGCCCCGTCGACAAGGACAAGCGCGCCGACATCGAGAAGCGCGTCACGGTGAGCGCCACCCCGGCCGTCAAGGGGACCTGGGGATGGTTGGACGGGCGTCAGCTGATCTTCCGGCCCAGCAAGTACTGGAAGAGCGGCAGCAAGGTGCACGTCACGGCCGACGTCGCTGGCATCGAGACCAAGAAGGACCTCTGGACGGCGACGAACGCCGATACGACCTTCACCGTCGGCTCCGCCATGATCAGCACGGTGAACACCCAGACGCACCGGATGACCGTCACCCAGAACGGCAAGGTGCTGCGCACCCTCAAGGTCAGCACCGGCCGCCCCGGCAGCAAGACCGAGACCCGCAGCGGGATCAAGGTCATCCTGTCGCGCGAGTCCGAGCACACGATGGACTCGACGACGGTCGGGATCCCCAAGGGTCAGCCGGGCTACTACCGGCTCAAGACCGAATGGGCGATGCGCCTGACCTGGAGCGGTGAGTTCCTGCACTCCGCACCGTGGTCGGTCGGCTCGCAGGGCAGCGCGAACGTCAGCCACGGCTGCACGAACCTGAGCCCCTCCGACGCCAAGTGGCTCTTCGACCACTCCAAGATGGGGGACGTCGTGAAGTTCGTCGGCTCCAGCCGCGGGCTCGAGGAGTACAACGGCTACACGATGTGGAACCAGACGGCTGCGCAGTGGGGTCAGAAGTCCGCCCTCGCGAGCTGATCGGCTGGCGGTGGCCCCGGGGGCGGGGGAGCGCGCTGCTCGTAGCGTGAGAGGCTTCCCGTCATGCCTGAGGAGGAACCGCTCACCGGTGGCAACACCACGGTCGTCGTCCGCGTCGGGGCGACGGTGCGGCGTCCGGTCGGGCCGTGGACGCCGGCCGTGCACGACCTGTTGAACCACCTGACCGCGGTCGGCTTCGCTGGCTCGCCACAGGTTCTCGGCATCGACGACGCGGATCGGGAGATCCTCGAGTTCGTCCCGGGCGACGTGGGACGGCTGACCGAGGCTGAGCCCTTGCCGGCGTGGTTTCGGACGCCGGAGAGCTGCTGGTCGATCGGACGTTGGATCCGCGACTTCCAGTCAGCGCAGGCGGGTCTTGTGGTGGATCCCGCGAAGCCGTGGCGGCGCGCTGAGGGGACTGCGCTGGGGCCGGACGACGTGATCGTGCACCACGACGTCTCGCCGTACAACACCGTGCGTCGACCGGACGGCTCCCTCGTCGTGCTGGACTGGGACTTCGCCCGACCCGGGGATCCGATCGAGGACCTGGCCTGGGCGGCGTGGCGATGGGTGCCGTTGATGACCGGCCGACGATGGCATGCCGAGTACGGGGTCGGCGCCGACGAGGACGTCCGCCGGCGCCAGGAGCGGAACCTGGCCGGCCTCCTCGACGGGTACGGCCCGTCCAAGCGCCAACGGCGCGCACTGGCCGACGCGATCGCGCGGCAGATGAGCGGCCACGCAGCGGACCTCGACGACATGGCCCGGAGCGACCCGGTGTTCGCTCGGCTGGTCGACCTCGACTACGCCCGAGCGGCCCGCCGCGACGCCGAGTGGTGGGTCCACGCCGACCTGGCGCGCAGCTCGCTGCTCGCGCGCTGAACCGGCTGAGCCGGCGGTCAGGCGTGGGTGTCGGCGCCTGACCCGACGGGGCTGCCCTCGATGGCCGCACGGTGCTCGTCGTGGGCCTCGATGGCGTCGTGCCCCCCGTGGGCGTGTGCCGCGGCCAGCTCGGCCGGGGTGACGGCCTCGACGCGGTCCTCGAACCAGAAGTTCGACAGCTTCGCGCGGATCGCCTGCGCCCGGTGCCCGGGCCGACGTACGCCGTTCTCGTCGACGCCGTCCTCGACCGGCAGCGGGCGGTGGGTGTCGTGCTGCACGAGCTCCCAGCGGGCGTGCTCGTCCAACGGCGCGTGCACCTCGAAGAACTCACCGTGCGGCAGACGCACCACGCGACCGGTCTCGACGCCGTGCAGGACGAGGTCCCGGTCCCGGCGCTGCAGTCCCAGGCAGATCCGCTTGGCGACGAGGAACACCAGCGGCGGGATCACGAAGACCGCGATCCGCAGGAAGTTCGTGATGTCGTTGATCGACAGCTTGAAGTGCGTGGCGATGATGTCGTTGCCGCCACCCGCCCACAGCAGCAGGTAGAACGAGATCGCCATCGCGCCCAGGGCCGTCCGGGTCGGTGCGTTGCGCGGGCGGTCGAGCAGATGGTGCTCGCGCTTGTCACCGGTCACCCACGCCTCGAGAAACGGGTACGCGATGGCCACGGTGGTCACGATGCCCGGCAGGATCAATCCGCCGATGGCGATGTTGAAGCTGAACGTCCACCCGAAGACCTGGAACTCCAGCCAGCCAGGCAGGAGCCGGATCGCCCCCTCGAGCCAGCCCATGTACCAGTCCGGTTGCGAGCCGGCCGTGACGGGAGAGGGGTTGTAGGGGCCGTACGCCCAGATCGGGTTGATCTGCGCGATGGCCGCGAGCAGCGTCGTGACGCCGAACACGATGAAGAAGAAGCCGCCGGCCTTCGCCGCGTACACCGGCATGACCGGGAAGCCGACCACGTTCTTGTTGGTCCGGCCGGGGCCGGGGTACTGGGTGTGCTTCTGCAGCGCGACGAGCATGATGTGCACGGTGAACAGCCCGACCAGCAGGGCCGGGATCAGCAGAACGTGCACGGTGTAGAGCCGGGGGATCAGCGCCTCACCGGGGTAGGGCCCACCGAACACGAACGACGACACGTACGAGCCCACGATCGGGATCGACAGGATCATGCCGCGGGCGAAGGAGAGGCCGGTGCCGGACAGCAGGTCGTCCGGCAGCGAGTAGCCGGCGAAACCCTCGACCAGCGCCAGCAGCGCCAGCACCATGCCGATCACCCAGTTGATCTCGCGCGGCTTGCGGAACGCGCCGGTGAAGAACACCCGGAACATGTGGCAGGCGATCGCGGCGACGAACAGCAGGGCGGACCAGTGGTGGATCTGCCGGATGATCAGGCCGGCGCGGATGTCGAAGGAGATGTCCAGCGTCGACTTGTACGCCTCCGACATCCCGATGCCCTTCAGCGGCACGTAGGAGCCGTCGTACACGACGTGGCCTGCCGACGGGATGAACCAGAACGTCAGGAAGGTGCCGGTCAGCAGCAGGACGATGAGGCTGTACATCGCCACCTCGCCGAGCATGAACGACCAGTGGTCCGGGAAGACCTTCTTCAGGCCGTACCGCATCGCACCGGCCGCGCCGGTGCGCTCGTCGACGTAGTTGCCGATGCCGCCGGCTACCCGGCCGGACGCCGTCTGGGTGCTCATGATGACTGGCCCTTCACAGGATGGCGCTGACCACGCTCGGGGAAGCTCGGTCCGACAGCCTCCTGGAACGGCTGCCGGGCCACCAGGTAGCCCTCGTCGTCCACGCTGATGGCCAGCTGCGGGAGCCGGCGGTGGGCCGGGCCGAAGATGACCTTGCAGTCGTCGGTGACGTCGAACGTGGACTGGTGGCAGGGGCACAGCAGGTGGTGCGTCTGCTGCTCGTACAGACCCACGGGGCAGCCCACGTGGGTGCAGATCTTGGAGTAGGCCACGATGCCCTCGTAGCCCCAGTCGAGCTCCTTGGAGTTCTTGATGTCCGTGGGGTCGAGCCGGATCAGGATCACGGCGGCCTTCGCCTGCTGCTCGAGCACGTCGTCCGTCTGGTCGATGCCCTCGGGCATCACGTGGAAGACGGAGCCGATCGTCACGTCGGACGCCTTGATCGGCGCGAGCTCCGGGTCGCTGACCAGGCGCATGCCGGTCTCCCAGAACGTGGTCGAGAGCCAGTCGCCCGGCATCGGGCCGAGGTCGCGCAGACCGACGATGAACGGGAGGCCGAACAGTCCGAGCGCGCCGCCCAGGGTCAGCTTGATCAGCGGTCGGCGGCCGATGCCGGAGGTCTCGCCGCCCTCGGCCAGCACGGCGACCGCGTCCGCCCGGGTCTCGTCGCTGCTGCGCAGGTCGTGGCGCTCCTCGACGACCTCTTCATCTGGCATGAGCGTCTTGGCCCAGTGCACCGCGCCGAGGCCGATGAAGAGCATCCCGAAGCCGAGGCCGCAGCCCAGCAACAGGTTCTGCAGCAACGTGTCGCCGATGAACGGGATGTGCACGACGTCGTCGAGGTCGACCGCGAAGTAGGACACCAGGAACACCAGGGTGCCGACCATCGACAGCACGAACATGGTGGCGACCTGGCGCTCGGCGCGCTTGGCCGCGCGCGGGTCCGAGTCCGCCATCCGGTGCACGTGGACGGGCATGCCCGGGTTCTCGAACAGCGTCGGGGCGGCCGTGGTGCCCGCCAGCGTCACCGCGTGCTCGGGTGCGGGGACGTCCTCGGTCCGCGCCGGGGCGTTGTCGCTCATGTCCGTCCGTCCTGCGTCGACGCCGTCAGTGGTGCTGTCGTCAGCCATCACGCCGCCTTGGAGCCGAGCCAGACGGCGCAGCCGATCAGGGCGCCGATGCCGACGATCCAGACGAAGAGCCCCTCCGGCACCGGGCCGAGGTTGCCGAGCGAGGAGCCGCTCGCGTTGGGCTCCTCCTGGATCGTGTTCAGGAACGCGATCACGTCGCGCTTGCGCTCCGGCGTGATGTTCTGGTCGTTGAACACCGGCATCGACTGCGGGCCGGTGACCATGGCCTCGTAGATGTGGGTGCCGCTGACGCCGCGGATGCTGGGCGCGTACTTGCCTCGGGTCAGTGCCCCGCCGGCGCCGGCGAAGTTGTGGCACATCGCGCAGTTGACCCGGAAGATCGCGCCGCCTCGGGCCGCGTCCCCGCCCTCACCGCTCGTGTACTCCGCACCTGGGATCGCCGGGCCGGGAGCCAGTGAGGCGACGTACGCCGCCAGCTGACCGATCTGCTCCTGGTTGAACTGGACCCGCTTCTCCGGTGCCTGCGGGCCGGGCTGGGCCATCGGCATGCGGCCGGTGCCGACCTGGAAGTCCACCGACGCCGCACCGACCCCGATCAGGCTCGGCGCCGTGGTCTCGTCGTCCAGGTTGACCGGACCGCCCTGGGCGTTCAGCCCGTGGCACGTCGCGCAGTTGGCGAGGAAGAGCTTCTTGCCCTCCGCGATGTCGTCCGAGGACGCCGTCGACGCCTGCGCGGGCTTGGGGGCCAGCGCGGCGTAGGCGGCTCCGGTCGCCAGCAGGGCCAGGGCGATCAGCAGCACCAGGGCCATGGGGTGGCGCCGACGGGCGGCGAGTGCGGTCACGTGCGGATCCTCGTTTCGTGCCGAGCACGAGCGCGGGGCTCGGGCTGTCCAGCGAGCGTACGGCGAGCGAGGGGACGTTGCGCAGGCGGCGACGCGATCCGTCGACAGCCTGCCTCCCTGGTCACCGTACCGGTCACTTCAGCAGGTAGATGGTTGCGAACAGGGCGATCCAGACCACATCGACGAAGTGCCAGTAGTACGACGTGACGATCGCGCCGGTGGCCTCTGCGTGGCCGAACCGGCGGGTCAGGAACGTGCGGCCGATGATCAGCAGGAACGCGATCAGGCCGCCGGTGACGTGCAGGGCGTGGAAGCCGGTCGTCAGGTAGAACACCGAGCCGTAGGCGTCGGAGTTGATCTTGACGCCGTCACTGACCAAGTGCGCGTACTCCAGCACCTGCCCGGACACGAAGATGGCCCCGAAGACGTACGTCAGCGCGTACCACTCGCGCATGCCCCACAGCCGGACCTGCAGCAGCGAGCCGGTGCGCGCGGGCTGGAACTGCTCGGCCTTCCAGACGCCGAACTGGCACCAGACCGAGCTGATCACCAGGATCAGCGTGTTCGCCGCTGCGTACGGCACGTTCAGCTTGTCGGTGTTCTCGGTCCACAGGGCCGGAACGACGGAGCGGATCGTGAAGTACATCGCGAACAGGCCGGCGAAGAACATCAGCTCGCTGGACAGCCACACGATGGTGCCCACCGACGCCATGTTCGGCCGGCTCACCGACGCGTGGGCTGAGGGAGCCTGAACTGCGGATGCGGTCGCCACGGGCGTCATTATTGCCCCATCAGCCACGGAAGGGGGAAGCGACCCCCCGGCCCGGGCGAAGGTGGCGCGAAATCAGTGCGGACGTCGGGTGCGCTCGGTTCGCCTCAGGCCGGGAGCGCTACCATCGCGAGCACGCCAGATCCCACCCCAGACAGCCCACGGCCCAAGAGGACGACACGCATGAGCGCGACGCAGGCGACCAGCGCGGAGCAGGACACCCGGACGCTGACCGTGCTGGTCTACAGCGACAACGTCGACACCCGCACCCAGGTCCGGATGGCCGTCGGACGTCGTCCGGCCGCCGACGTGCCGCGGGTGGAGTGGCTCGAGTGCGCCACGCCGGCCGCTGTGGTCGAGGCGCTGGACGCCGGCCGCGCCGACCTGGTGATCCTGGACGGCGAGGCCAGCCCGCTCGGCGGGATGGGCCTGTGCCGCCAGCTCAAGAGCGAGATCTTCCGGTGCCCGCCGATCCTGGTGCTCACCGGTCGGCCGCAGGACTCGTGGCTGGCCGCATGGTCGCTCGCCGACAACGCGGTGTCCCACCCGCTCGACCCGGCCGGCGTCGCCGAGGCGGTCGCCGAGCTCGCTCGCAGCCTGCAGGCCTGAGCGGTGCCCGAGCAGGGCGCGGATCGGCCCGTCGCCGAGCCCACCTGGCCCGAGCTGCTGCACCGGCTCATCGGGCGCGGTGACCTGAGCGCCGGGCAGACGGCCTGGGCCATGGACCGGATCATGTCCGGCGAGGCGGCGCCCGTGCAGGTCGCGGGGTTCCTGGTGGCGCTGCGCGCCAAGGGCGAGAGCGTCGACGAGATGACCGGCCTGGTCGCGGCGATGCTGGACCACGCGGTCCGGATCGAGGTGCCCGGCCCGTGCGTGGACATCGTCGGCACCGGCGGCGACCGGGCCCACACGGTGAACATCTCGACCATGGCGGCCCTCGTGGTGGCCGGCGCGGGCCCGCGCGTCGTCAAGCACGGGAACCGCGCGGCGTCCAGCGCCTGCGGGTCGGCCGACGTGCTGGAAGCCCTCGGCGTCCGGCTGGACCTGTCGCCGGACCAGGTGGCCCAGGTGGCCCAGCAGGCCGGGATCACCTTCTGCTTCGCCCAGGTCTTCCACCCCTCGTTCCGACACGCCGCCCCGGCCCGGGCCGGGCTCGGCGTCCCGACCGCGTTCAACTTCCTCGGGCCCCTGACCAACCCGGCCCAGCCGCGGGCCGCTGCCGTCGGCGTGGCCGACCGGCGGATGGCTCCGATCGTGGCCGGGGTGCTGGCCGGCCGCGGGGTCAGCGCCCTGGTGTTCCGGGGCGACGACGGGCTGGACGAGCTGACCACGTCGGGCCCGTCGTCGGTCTGGGAGGTGCGGGATGGGGACGTCGTCGAGCAGTCGCTCGACCCGGCGGACCTCGGCGTGCCGCGGGCGTCCATCGAGCAGCTGCGCGGCGGCGACGCGGCCTTCAACGCCGACGTGGTGCGCCGGCTGCTCGCTGGGGAGCCCGGTCCGGTGCGGGACGCGGTGCTGCTCAACGCGGCCTCGGCGCTGGTCGCGGCCGATGCCGCGGACGACGCCCGGCCCACCGAGCGGTCTTCCGGCAGCCTCACCGAGCGGATGGGCGAGGCCCTGGTCCGGACGGCGGAGTCCGTCGACACCGGTGCGACCGCTCAGGTGCTCGACCGCTGGGTCGCTGCCACCGCGGCGTTCTGACCGCGGTCAGCCCTCGTCGAAGCCCAGGGCGAAGGCCGCCTCCAGGTCGTGCTTGGAGTAGGCCCGGAACGAGATGTGGGTCTGCGTGTTCAGCACGCCTTGCACCTTGTTGAGGCGGTCGGCGATCACGTCGGCGAGGGCGTCGTGCTCGCGCACCCGGACCAGGGCGATGAGGTCGATGTCGCCGGTCACGGAGTACACCTCGCTGACCCCGTCGAGGGCGGCGATGGCGGCGGCGACCTCGGGGATGCGGTCCACCTCGGCCTGGATGAGCACGATCGCTGTGATCACGGGTGGTCTCCCTGGACGTCGGGGGGTTCGTGCCGAGCGTACTGGCCCGGATCGCAGGTCTCGGCCGGGGTCGGCGCAGCCGTCAGCCGGCCACCCCGGCGAGCCGGTCGCCGAAGCCGGCGACACCGGTGCGCAGCGCCGCGGACACCGGGTCGAGCTGCGCCCGCTCGTAGCCTGCTCCGTGCAGCGGGCACGACCAGGAGCCCTGGACGTCGACCAGCCGGGTGCCGTCCGCCTCGAGCCAGCGCAGCACCTTCTCGGCCTCCTCGGGCGTCGCCGCGGGGGAGGGCAGCACCGGGCTCTCGACGACCTCACCGGTGGCGCGCAGGGCGTCCACGTAGGGCCACGGGTCACTGCCGCGCGGGCTCACCGTGGTGCCCGCCAGGCGTCCGTACCGCACGAGGACGATCTCCCACCCACCCTGCGTTGGGCGGCGGGCGGCGACGATCTCGGCGCACGAGGCCAGGCTGCCGATCCGCTGCACCCGGGCCGCCGCCCGGACCACCGCGACCAGGCGGTCCCGGACGACCGCGGCCTGCTCGAACCGCTGGTCGTCGCTGAGCGAGCCGATCCGGGCTCTCAGGTCGCGGACCAGCCCGCGGCAGTCCCCGGTCATCGCGGCCCGTGCCTGCGCGACGATCGCGGCGTAGTCGACCACCGCCTGCTCGTGGTCGTACTCGTCAGCCGCGCGGGTGCAGGGCGCGGCGCAGCGTCCCATCTCGGCCAGTGCGCACGCGCCCCCGCCGCCCCGCCGCCCCATCCGCCGGGAGCACTGACGCAGGGCGAAGACCTCGTGCAGCGCGTCGACGGCCTGCTCCGCGGCCCGGCGGCCGCTGAACGGCCCCAGGTACGTCGCGTCGTCGGCCCGGACCTCGGAGACGATGGACAGCCGGGGGAACGGCTCCACCGTGAGCTTCACCCAGGGCTGGCGCTCGGGGAACCGCGAACGCCGGTTGTACCGCGGCTTGTGCTCGGCGATGAGCCGCAGCTCGCGCACCTCGGCCTCGAGCGGCGTCGCGCACACGATCGGGTCGACCCGCTCGGCGATGCCGACCATCTCGGCCATCCGGGTGCGGGTCTCGGACGCGGTGAAGTAGCTGCGCACCCGGGTCCGGATGTCACGCGACGTCCCGACGTACAGGACGTGGTCGCGGCCGTCGCGGAACACGTAGACGCCGGGGGCGTTGGGCAGCGGCTCCGCGAGGTGCCGCTTGCGACGCTGCGCGGGGGACACGCGCGAGCTGAAGGTGCTGAGCTCCTCGAGCGAGCGCACCCCGAGGGAGCCCACCCGCTCGAGCAGACCGTGCAGGACGTGCACGGTCGCGCGCGCGTCGGTGAGGGCGCGGTGGTCGGGCGTGGTGGGGGAGCCGAACAGCCGGGCGAGGCTGCTCAGCTTGCGGTTCGGCACCTCGTCGTTGGTGACCACCTGGCGGGCCAGGTGCACGGTGTCGACGACCGCGAAGCCTGGCCACGGCTGGCCGCACTGGCGCGCAGCGGCCTTCAGGAACGAGACGTCGAACGGGGCGTTGTGCGCGACCAGCACGCTGCCGCGGGCGAACTCCAGGAACGCCGGGAGCACCGAGCCGATACCCGGTGCCTCGCGGACCATCGCGTCGGTGATGCCGGTGAGCAGGGCGATGAACGGCGGGATCGGCACCCCGGGGTGGACCAGCGTCTGGAACTCGCCGAGGACCTCGCCACCGCGCACCCGCACGGCGCCGACCTCTGTGATGCCCGACGTCCCCGGCGCACCGCCGGTCGTCTCGAGGTCGACCACGACGAACTCGACGTCGGACAGCGGTGTGCCCAGCTCGTCGAGCGTGCCCTGGATCAGCCTCATGTTCCGGAGGGTAGATCCGGGCGCCGACAGCGGCGGTGAGGCTCGCTGACCTAGGCTGCGACGGTGTCCAGAGAGACCGCGTCCGAACCGCTCGCCGCCGCGCCGGTCCTGCCGGACGTCGTGCGGCGCCGGGTGCTGGACGCCGCGGCGACTGCCCTGGGCGAGCTCGCGCCCGAGCTCGTACCCGCCGGTCTGGCGCGGGTGCGGGGGTTCGCGCCGGCCCGTCGGGCCGGTTCCGGCGCGACGCCGCTGGCGGCCGCGCTCGAGCGGGACGCCGGTTTCCGCGCTGAGGCCGCATCCGTCGTCCGGCAGTCCGCCCCGGAGCTGTCGGCCGCCCTCGCGGCGGGCGAGGTGCCCGCCGCCGCCGACCCGGTGGACGTCGCCGTCACCGCGTACCTGCTCCGGCCGGACGGCTGGCAGGCCACCCTCGAGGCCGCCCTGCAGCAGGTACGACAGCGCGCCGAGGCTGGCGCCGTGGCCCAGGACGCGCGAGAGCTGACCCGGCTGCGGACGGAGCTGGCGGCCGCGCGGGCGCAGCTGGACACCCAGCAGTCAGAGTCCGAGCAGCGGGTCCGGGCGCTGGACGAGGAGCTGGCGGAGGTGCGCCGCGAGCTGCGTCGGCACCGATCGGACGCCGATCGGGCCCGGGCGCAGGGCAAGGCGGCCGAGCAGGCCGCGCAGGAGCGGGCCGCGGCAGCGGACGAGCGGGTCCGGGAGTCGCAGGCCCAGGCGGCCAGGGCGCAGGGCGACCTCGCCCGCGCCCAGGACGCGCTGGAGGCTCTGCGGCGGGCCGACCGCGAGGGACGCTCGCTGGCCGGGTCACGCGCGCGGTTGCTGCTGGACACGGTGGTGGACGCCGCCGTCGGTCTGCGTCGCGAGCTCGGGCTGCCGCCGGCGGACGTGCTGCCGGCCGACCTGGTGGGTGCGCACGACCCGTCGGCCGGCGCACCGGTGACCGCATCACGGGCCCGCGAGGAGGACGACCCGACCCGGTTGACCGAGCTGCTGCTGATGCCCCGCGCGCACCTCGTGGTGGATGGCTACAACGTGACCAAGAGCGCGTACGGCGAGCTGCCGCTGGTCGACCAGCGGAGCCGGCTGGTGAGCGGCCTGTCGGCCCTGGCGGCTCGTACCGGCGCGGAGGTGACCTGCTGCTTCGACGGCGCCGTCGTCGAGGGACGGGTCAGCGCGCCCGCGGCCCGGGGCGTGCGCGTCCGCTTCAGCGACCCCGGACAGACGGCGGACGAGCTGATCCGAAGGCTGGTCCGCGCCGAGCCGACCGGCCGGGTCGTGGTGGTGGTCTCCAGCGACCGGGAGGTCGCCGACGGGGTGCGCCGCTCGGGAGCGAGACCCGTGCCCAGCGCGGCCCTGGTCAAGCTGCTCACCCGCGGCTGAGGGGGAATCAGACTCCTCGGGCCAGGCGTGCACGGCCGGTTGTCAGACCCTGCCCCTAGCGTCGTCTGCAGCGAGGTCGGCAGGTCGTCGGCCCCCCGCGTGAGGAGGCGACCGAGATGCACATCGACTGCGACAGCTGTGAGGTCAAGGGTCTGGCTTGCGGTGACTGCGTGGTCACCTTCCTGCTGGGTGCCGCGCCCGAGGGGGTCGAGCTCGACGCCGCCGAGCAGGTGGCCATTGGGGTCCTGTCCGAGACCGGTCTCGTTCCCCCGCTGCGACTGAGGCGCGCCACCGGATGAGGTGTCTGGTCGGGGCGCGACGACGTTCGCCGAAGCGGCCGGGGGGATCGGTCCGGTTGCCTACGATGTCGGAGTGAGCGAGCCGCGAGGGTGGCCCACCCGGCGCGGCGCGCCCGTGGTGTCGCTGCTGGCAGCCCTGGTGGCAGCGGTTGTCGTCGTCGGCCTGGTCATCGGCTTCGGGACGGCGTGGTGGCCCCGTGGTGGCTCCGCCCGACCCGCTCCGGCCGCAACCGCCACGAGCAGTCCGACCGCTGACGAGGACCAGCAGCAGGTCGACGCGCTGCGCGGGTTGCTCGATACGCGCGTCGGTGCGCTGACCCATCGCGACCGAGCCCGCTGGCTGTCCACCGTCGACCCCGAGGCGGCGGCGTTCCGGGCGCGACAGGCCGCCGTGTTCGACAACCTGTCTGCCGTCCCGCTGGCGTCGTGGACGTACCAGTACCTCAACCGCGCTCCGGAGCTGTCCGCGCAACGCGCGACCCGCCTGGGCGGTCATCCGTGGGTGGCCCGAGTCGAGGCTGGCTACCGCCTTCGCGGCTTCGACACGACGACCTCGACGGCCGAGCAGTACCTCACCATGGTCCAGCGGGACGGGCACTGGTACGTCGCGGCGGACACTGACGGCGGGACCGCCCCGCAGCCCTGGGACCTGGGACCCGTGCACGTGGCCCGTGGCGACCGGGTCCTCGTCCTGGGCACCGCCTCGCCGAGCACGTTGCGGTCGTACGCGGCCGCGGGGGACCGCGCCGTCGGCCGGGTCAGCGAGGTGTGGGGCCGGGACTGGTCGCGGCGGGCGGTGCTGGTGGTGCCGCGGACGCAGGCCGAGTTCGGCAAGCTCCTGCTGCGTGAGTCCAAGGGACTGAGCCAGGTGGCCGCCGTGACGACAGGCGCACTCGGCAGCCCCGGCTCGTCGGCACCGGACGCCGCCGATGGCCGGGCGGGCAACGACCGGGTCGTGCTCAACCCCGGCGCCTTCGCACGGCTCAGCAGCACCGGGCAGCGCGTGGTGCTCACGCACGAGATGACGCACGTGGCCGTGCGTCAGACCACATCGGCCTCGGTCCCGACCTGGTTGGCCGAGGGGTTCGCCGACTACGTCGGCTACCGCGGCACGGGCGTCACGGCGAGAGGCGCCGCCGGCGACGTGCTCGTGCTCGTCCGCAGCGGCCACGGGCCGACGGCACTGCCCACCGCAGACGACTTCGATCCCACCCGCACGACCATCGCGCCGTCGTACTCGGCGTCGTGGCTGGCCTGCCTGCGGATCGCTGACGAGTACGGCCAGGACGAGCTGGTCGACCTCTACCGCAGGGCGGCCGGGTCGAGGTCGCCCGACTCGGATCCGCAGGAACAGCTGTCCGCGGCCTTCCCGAAGGCGCTCGGGGTCAGCGAGTCGGCGTTCGTCCAGGACTGGCGCCGCTACCTGGGCCGCCTGGCCGACCAGTGAGCGTCGAGACGCAGCCGCGGGTCGACCGGGACCGTTCAGGCCAGGTCGCCTGGACGACGTTCGCCGTGCTGGGGGTGCTGCTGCTGGTCGCCGCCGCCGTGCTGGTCCCGTGGCACCCGTGGTCGGGCTCGACGGTGCACTCCACGCCGGCGCTGGACTTCACCGCCCAGCAGCTGAAGCGCGACAGCACCTTCCACGCGGACCTGCGGATCTGGACCTACCCCCGGCTGCTGGTCGGCCTCACCGCCACGCTCATCCTCGGGCTGACCCCCCTCGGGAGTCGCCTGGTGGGCCGGGCCGGCCGGTTGCTCGGTGGGTCCTGGCCGGCCACCGTCGTCGCGGGCACGCTCGCCCTGACGGTGGTGTCCGTCCTGGTCGCGCTGCCCTTCTCGGTCGCCGCCGAGCTGGTGCTGCGCCGGTACGGCCTGTCGACCCAGGACTGGGCCGGCTGGACCGTGGACCTGTTGCGCGGCACCGGCATCAGCTGCCTCGTCACCGCGCTGGCGTTGCTGGTCGTGGTCGGGCTGGCGAGGCGCTGGCCGCGCTGGTGGTGGGCGCCGTGCGCGGGTCTGGCCGCGGTTCTCGTGGTGGTCGGCTCGCTGCTCTACCCGGTGCTGATCGAGCCGCTGTCGAACACGTTCACCCCGCTGGCTGCGGGCCAGCTGCGGACCGACCTGCTGCAGCTGGCGGCCGACGACGGCCAGCCGGTGCGGGACGTCCTCGTCGCGGACGCCTCCCGCCGGACGACGGCCGAGAACGCCTACGTGTCCGGTTTCGGGTCGACGCGGCGGCTGGTCGTCTACGACACCCTGCTGCACCGGGCCTCGCCGGCCGAGGTCGAGGCCGTGGTGGCGCACGAGCTCGGCCACGTCGCCAACCACGACGTCCGGCACGGCACCACCCTGGGCGCGCTGGGCGCGGTCTGGGCGGTGGTCGGCCTGGGCCTGCTCACCGGTGGGCGGTGGTGGCGTCGCCGGGCCGGTGTCCGCGGCGTGGGCGACCCGCGGTCGATCGCCTTCCTGCTCGCCGTGCTGGCGGCCGGCACCTGGCTGGCCGCGCCGGTCACCAACCTGGTGTCCCGCAACATCGAGACACGGGCCGACGTCCACGCCCTCGACCTCACCCGCGACCCCGCCACGGTCGCGGACATGCAGCGCGGACTGGCGCTGGCGAACATCAGCGACCTGGACCCGCGCTGGTACCGCGAGCTGTTCTTCGAGAACCACCCGTCGTCCGCCTGGCGGGTGGCGTTGGCCCGGGCCTGGGCGCAGGACCACGGGCTGCCGGCGATCCCGCCGGTGGCCGACCCGTAACGGCTGAGGTGTGACGGACCCGTAGGGTCTGGGCGTGGCCGCCGGACGCACGCTCATCGTCACCAACGACTTCCCGCCCCGCACCGGCGGCATCGAGTCGATGGTGCTGGCGCTGGCCCAGCGACTACCGGCGGACCAGGTCGTGGTGCACACCGCGCGCCAGCAGGGCGACGCCGCGTACGACGCGACGCTGCCGTTCGAGGTGGTTCGTGACCCTTCACGGCTGATGGTGCCGACCCCGCAGATCGCCCGGCGCAGCGCGGCGTTGGCCCGCTCCCGCGGCTGCGACCGGGTCTGGTTCGGTGCGGCGGCGCCGCTGGGACTGATGGCGCCGACGCTGCGGGCGGCGGGCGTCGAGCGCACGGTGGCCACGACCCACGGCCACGAGATCTGGTGGTCCAGCGTGCCCGGCGCACGGAGCCTGCTGCGCCGGATCGGGGAGCGCAACGACGTGCTCACGTACCTGGGGGAGTTCTGCCGGTCGAAGATCGAGCGTCCACTCACCCCGGCGGCGCGTGAGCGCATGCGCCAGCTGACCCCGGGCGTGGACGACGCCACGTTCCGTCCGGGATCGGGCGGTGACGTCGTCCGGGAGCGGCACGGGCTGGCGGACCGGCCGGTCGTGGTCTGCGTGTCCCGGATGGTGCCGCGCAAGGGCCAGGACGTCCTGGTGCGCGCCCTGCCGGCCATCCAGCGGCGCGTGCCGGACGCGGCGCTCCTGCTGGTCGGCGGGGGGCCCAACCTCAAGAACATCGAGCGGGCCGTGGCTCAGCAGGGGCTGGAGCGGGACGTCGTCCTGGCCGGCCGGGTGCCGTGGGACCAGACGCCGGCCTACTTCGACGCGGGGGACGTGTTCGCCATGCCTACCCGCACCCGGCTGCTCGGCCTGGAGCCGGAAGCGCTCGGCATCTGCTACCTCGAGGCGGCGGCCACCGGCCTGCCGGTCGTGGTGGGGGACTCCGGCGGCGCACCGGACGCGGTCCTGGACGGCGAGAACGGGTACGTCGTGCCCGGGCGTTCCGTCGAGGCCGTGGCGGACCGGGTGGCGACGCTGCTCGAGGACCGCGAGCTCGCCGCCCGGTTCGGCGCTCGCGGGCGCGAGTGGGTAGCGGCGCACTGGCGGTGGGACGACCTGGCCGCGAGGTTGCAGCGGCTACTCGCGGGCGAGCCCGTCCCGCGCGACCTCGCCTGAGGGCTCGCTCGCCGCGAGCGCCAGCGCCACGAACGCGCCGACCAGCCAGAACTGGTTGTAGAACGCCTGCTTGTTGACCAGGTTCGCCACCAGCAGCACCAGGGCCAGCCAGCCGATCAGCTCGGTCAGGCCCGGCTGGCGGCGGCGCACCATGACGCAGGCGAGCGCGAGCACCGAGAGCACCAGCAGCCCGGTGAGCCAGAACGGCGGCGTCCAGCTCAGCTCGGTCTGCGCCGCGATGAACCAGGTGTTGGCGAACGTGATGGGATGGAACGAGACCAGCAGGGAGACGGTGTCGTGCCAGAAGTCGCGCGGCGACGCCAGGAACCACGGCAGCACGAGCACCCCGGCCCCGACCGCCGTCGTCAGCGCCCGTCGCCAGCCGAACGCCGTCCAGAGCGCGAGCACCGGCAGCAGCACGACCAGGTGCTGCTTGCTGGCGCAGCCCAGCGCGAGCGGGATGACCGCCCACCACGGATGACCGCGCCGGACCAGCAGCGCCCACGCCGCGACCAGGGCGAACAGCAGCGGCTCGGTCCAGGCCTGCTCGGCCTGGGTCACCGAGCCCGGTGCGAGCGCGAGCAGGGTCGCCGCACCGAGGGCCAGCTGCGACGTCCGACCGCCTCGACGGCCCAGGGCCACCAGACAGGCCAGACCGACGAGGAACCAGACGAGCAGCGCCCACCGGACGTCGCCAGCCAGCCAGCGGCCGGGAGCGAGCAGCACCGCCGTCCAGGGCAGGTAGGTGAAGGCGTCCTGGATGCCGGGCGAGTCGTGCCAGGTCATCGCGTAGATGTTCTGCCCGTCCGCCATCCCGTCCGCGGCCTGCTGCAGCGTGACCCAGACGTCGATCCGCGGGGCGGGGACCAGGGCGATCGCGGTGACCGTCCAGGCAACGACCCCGGCGACGGCGGCGCCGGCGCTCAGCCAGCGCCCGCGCGGTCCCGGGACGGCCAGCAGCGCGGCCGACAGCACGCAGGTCGTCGCGACCACGTGGGCCAGCAGGCGCCGGTCACCCGCACCGGCGTGGCTGAAGAACGGCACCACCTCGGCGACCAGGCCACTGGCCAGGGCCGTCGCGGCCAGCACGCCACGGGGCATCGACCGCAGCTGCCACCGGCGCAGCAGGGCGGTCAGCAGCAGGACGGCGGCGCTGGTGAGCACCACGACGATGGCCAGCCGGTACCGCACGACGCTCCACTGCAGTGCGGTGAAGTACCCCAGCCAGACGACCGCCAGGCAGCCGGCGGCGCGGACGGTGCTCAGCGGTACAGCTCCTCCACCTCGTCGGCGAAGTCCTTCATCACGACGCTGCGCTTGAGCTTCAGCGACGGGGTGATGTAGCCGGCGTCCTCGGTGAAGTCCACCGGCAGGATGCGGAACTTGCGGATGGACTCGGCCTTGCTGACGGCCTTGTTGGCGCTGTCGACTGCGCGCTGCACCTCGGCCTGCACCTGCTCGTTGCCCGCAGCCGCCTCGACCTCCATCGCCGGCAGCCCGTTGTTCGAGAGCCAGGTCGGGAGCATCTCGGTGTCCAGCGTGATCAGGGCCGCGATGAACGGCTTCTGGTCGCCGACGACGATGGTCTGGGAGACCAGCGGGTGGGCGCGGATGCGGTCCTCCAGGACGGCCGGAGCGACGTTCTTACCGCCCGCCGTCACCAGGATCTCCTTCTTGCGACCGGTGATGGACAGCGTGCCGTCCTCGGTCAGCGAGCCCAGGTCGCCAGACCGGAACCAGCCGTCGACCAGCGTCTCCTCGGTGGCCTGGGGGTTGTTCCAGTAGCCGCGCAGGACGTGCGGGCCCTTGATCAGCACCTCACCGTCGTCCGCGATCTTGATCGAGATCCCGGGCAGCGGCTGGCCGACCGAACCGATCACCAGGTGGTCGGGGGTGTTCACGGTGCTCGGCGCGGTGGTCTCGGTGAGCCCGTAGCCCTCCAGCACCGTGATCCCGGCGCCGCGGAAGAAGTGACCGAGCCGCTCGCCGAGCGGGGCGCCGCCGGAGACGGCGTACTGCACCTTGCCGCCCATGGCAGCCCGGAGCTTGGTGTAGACGAGCTTGTCGAACACGGCGTGCTTGGCGCGCAGCGCGAGCCCGCCCCCACCGGCGTCCTGGGCCTTGCTCCAGGCCACGGAGGTGGCCGCGGCGGCCGCGAAGATCCGGCCCTTGCCGTCGGCCTCGGCCCCGGCCTCGGCCGAGTTGTAGATCTTCTCGAACACGCGCGGCACGGACAGCACGAAGGTCGGCTGGAACTGGGCCAGGTCCGGCAGCAGGGTCTTGATGTCCCCGCTGTGCCCGAGCCGCGCGCCGGCCGTGATGGTGAGGACCTGGATGAACCGGGCGAAGACGTGGGCCAGCGGCAGGAACAGCAGCGTCGAGGCGCCGTCCACGTTCACCACGTCGCCCAGCCGGGCCACGGCGTTGTCGCACAGCGCCATGAAGTTGAGGTGGGTGAGCTCGCAGCCCTTGGGGCGGCCCGTCGTCCCGGACGTGTAGATCAGCGTCGCCAGGTCGGACGGCGAGGTGGCGTCCCGCCGCTCGGTGACCGCGGTCTGGTCGACGTCCGCCCCGGCGACGACGAGGTCGTCCAGGCCACCGGCGTCGATCTGCCAGACGTCCTTCAGCGCGGGCAGCTCGCTGCGGGCGGCGGCGACCGTCCGCGCGTGCGCGGGGGTCTCGATCACGGCGGCCACCGCGCCGGAGTCCGACAGGATCCAGGACACCTGCTCGGCCGAGGAGGTCTCGTAGACCGGGACCGTGACCGCGCCGATCGACCAGATGGCGTAGTCGACGAGCGTCCACTCGTACCGCGTCTTGCTCATCAGGGCGACGCGGTCGCCGACGCCGACTCCCGCCGCCAACAGGCCACGAGCCAGCTCGTCGACCTGGGCGGCGAACTCGGCCGCGGTGACGTCCGTCCAACCGCCGTCGGCCCGCCGGCTGAACAGCACCAGCTCCGGGGTCCGTGCGGCGTGCTCGACGACGATCGAGCTGGCGTTGCCCGTCGTCGGCTCTGCCACGAGAGCGGGCATCGAGAACTCGACCACGAGACGCCTCCTTGCATCGGGATGGGTCGTACGGCTCAGACCCTACCGGCCAGTAGGTTGGAGCACTGGCATCTGCCGATTGTTCCAGCACGGGTGGAGGTCCACCAGCACCGACCCCGGATGCACCATGCTGGGGCGGTGCCGATGATCGACCTCGTGGACGACACGTTCGTCGCCGCACCGCCCGAGCAGGTGGCCCGCGCGGTGGCCGACCCCCGCCGGTGGGTGCGGTGGTGGCCCGACCTCGCGCTGACCACGACCCGGGACCGGGGCGCCAAGGGTCGGCAGTGGCGGGTGGACGGGGGCCTGCGGGGGACCAGCGAGATCTGGCTCGAACCCTGGCGGGACGGCGTCCTGGTG
Source organism: Angustibacter luteus (assembly GCF_039541115.1). NCBI lineage: Bacteria > Bacillati > Actinomycetota > Actinomycetes > Kineosporiales > Kineosporiaceae > Angustibacter > Angustibacter luteus. The sequence goes on along the minus strand of NZ_BAABFP010000005.1, from coordinate 901,519 downwards.
CACTTCTACCTCCGGGCCGATCCAGGCGACCAGAGCGCGACCGGGGCCCGGGTCGACCGCGAGCGCCGCCACCGCGCGCAGCAGTGGAAGCGCGCGGTGCACGCGCTCAAGGACGACCTGGAGCGCGGACGGGAGCCGGGCGAGCCCGTTCGGTCGACGCCGGCAGACCTCAAGCACTCGGCTGAGACGACCGATATCCAGGCAGATGAGTGAGCCGATGACCCAGACCACGCCCCCGAGCACCTGCCCGGCCTGCGGCGCCACCGTGCGCCAGGACGTGCCGTGGTGCCTGCAGTGCTACGCCAGCCTGCACCCGGAGGCGGCCGCCCCCGCGGCCGCGCCCGAGCAGCTGACGCCCGAGCAGCTGACGCCCGAGCAGCCCTTGGGACACCAGTCGGTGGCCGGGCAGGTAGTCGACGCGCAGCCGGACGGCGAGCACGTCGCCCCGACGGCCCAGGACGCGGCGGCGGCCGCGGCCGAGGCGAACCGGGTGGCGGACGAGCTGATGGCCCGCCTGGCCTACGAGGACCGGCAGGTCAACTGGGTCGCCCGCCTGGAGTCGTTCCCCGGCGGTCGGACCGGCGCGATCGCCGCCGGGATCGTCGGGGCCGGCATCGTGGTGCTGCTGGTGCTCACCCTGATCGGGCTGGTGCTCTGACCCGAGGCGGTGCACGGCGGGGTAGCCTTCCCATCGACCCGAGGTGCGGATCCGCCGTCCCGGCCGCCCCCGCCCGTCCCACGGAAGGCACCTGCATGGCTGACCGCACCGAGTCCAGCGTCGTCGTCGAGGCCGCCCCCGCCCAGGTCCTCGCCGTGATCGCCGACTTCGCCGCGTATCCCGAGTGGACCGGCGCGGTGAAGCAGGCCGAGGTCGTCTCGACCGGCACTGCTGGGCGCGCCGAGCAGGTCCGCTTCGTGCTGGACGCCGGAGCCATCAAGGACACCTACACGCTGGCGTACGAGTGGGACGTCGCGAAGTCCGGCACCGGGACGGTCAGCTGGGAGCTCGTCGAGGCCGAGACCGTGCTGAAGGCGCTGGACGGCAGCTACACGCTCGAGGGTGACAAGGCCGGGCCGACGACGGTGACGTACCAGCTGATGGTCGACGTGCGCATCCCGATGCTCGGGATGCTCAAGCGCAAGGCGGAGAAGAGCATCATCGCGACTGCGTTGCAGGAGCTGAAGAAGCGGGCCGAGGGCTGAGCCGCGTTGCGCGTCGTCCTGTTCACCGGCAAAGGCGGGGTCGGCAAGACGACCGTGGCCGCTGCCACGGCCGTCCACGCGGCCCGCTCGGGGGTCAAGACCCTCGTGCTGTCCACCGACGCCGCGCACTCGCTGGGTGACACGCTCGGGCAGGACCTGCCCCCGGACGACGTCTGCGAGGTCGAGCCCGGGCTGTGGGCGCAGCAGGTGGACGCCGGACGGCGGTTGACCCAGACCTGGGGCGCGGTGCAGGACTACCTGGTGGACGTTCTGGCCGCACTGGACGTGCAGCCCCTGGACGCGGCCGAGCTCACGGTGCTGCCCGGGGCGGACGACGTCCTGACCCTGCTCGCCGTGCGCGACCACGTCGAGAACGGCCCGTGGGACCTCGTGGTCGTGGACTGCGCGCCGACCGCCGAGACGTTGCGCTGGCTCGCCGTCCCCGAGGCGCTGACCCGGTTGGTGGACCGTCTCCTGCCCTCGCAGCGGGCGCTCGCGAAGGTGCTGGTCCCGGTGGTCGGTCGTGCCGCCGCGCTGCCCGCACCGGGTCGCGAGGTCGGGCCGGCGCTGCTGCGGCTGCGCGAGCAGCTGGCCGGCGCCATGACGGTCCTGCGTTCCGAGCGCACCTCGGTGCGGATCGTCCTGACGCCCGAGTCGGTGGTGCTGGCCGAGGCCCGCCGCACGCTCACCGCGCTGGCCCTGCAGGGTTTCGTCGTGGACGGCGCCGTCGCGAACCGGGTGATCCCCACCCACGACGCCTCGGCCTGGCAGCTCGGCTGGGTGAGCGCGCAGCAGGACGTGCTGGACCAGGCCGACGAGTCGTTCGCGCCGCTGCGCGTCGACCGGGCGCCGTACCAGGCCGCGGAGCCGGTCGGTCCGGACGCGCTCGCCCGGCTCGGCGAGGAGCTGGTCGGCGAGCAGGGCATGGCCGAGCTGATCGACGGCCCCCGCCCGCCCAGCCCGGTGCGGGTGGAACGGCTCGGCAACGACTTCGAGCTGGTCATCGACCTGCCGAACGTGCGGGCACAGGACGTCGAGCTGGCGCGCCGCGAGGACGACCTGCTGGTCGCCGTCGACGGGCACCGTCGGGTCATCACCTTGCCGTCCGCGCTGCGCCGGTGCACGGTCGCCGGTGCCCGGTTCACCGGCGGCGGCCTGCACGTGCGGTTCGAGCCCGACCCGACCCTGTGGCCGGCGTCGTGACCGCGTCCGACGGACCGCAGCGCGAACCGGTCGGCAGCGCCGCCGATGAGGCGGCCCGGCTGGTCGACGCGTTCCAGGGCTGGTGGCACGAGCGAGCCGGCGAGCCGGGACAGCCCTCGGCCGAGCCGGCGGCCGGCGCGGACGGCGCGGCCGGCCCGGCTGGCCCGACCGCGCACGACCCGGCGTCCCCGTGCCGGTACTGCCCGTGGTGCCGCCTGGTGTCGAGCGCGCAGACCGTGCGTCCCGAGGTGGTGCAGCACCTGCTGGCGACGGCGGAGTCCGTGGTGGGACTCTTGCGCGAGCTGTCCCGCGACGTCAGCGCGGCGCGGACCGACCCCGCCGCACCTGACCCGGCCGCGGAGTCCGGTCCTGGAGTGCGTACTGTCACCATCCCGGTCGAGCCGGACGACGAGCCTGGAGGGCACTGAGATGGGTTTGACGATCGGCGTCGACATCGGTGGCACGAAGATCGCTGCCGGCGTGGTCGACGAGGACGGCTCGCTGGTCGCCAAGACGCGCCGCAAGACGTCCGCGTCGGACCCGGGTGCCATCCAGGCGGAGGTGGCCGACGCGGTGGCCGAGCTGCGGGCCGACCACGACGTCGACGCGGTGGGCGTCGCGGCAGCGGGATTCGTCGACGCGACGTCCGGGGTCGTGCTGTTCGCCCCGAACCTGGCGTGGCGCGACGAACCCCTCAAGGACGACCTGACCCGGCTCATCGGACTGCCCGTGGTGATCGAGAACGACGCGAACGCGGCGGCCTGGGGCGAGTTCAAGTTCGGCGCTGCCCGCGAGGTCGACGACGCCGTCCTGGTGACCGTCGGTACCGGGCTCGGCGGCGGCATCGTGGTCGACGGGCGGGTTCTCCGCGGCCACGTGGGGGTCGGCGGCGAGCTCGGACACGTGCGGATGGTCCCTGACGGCATCCGTTGCGGCTGTGGCAACCGCGGCTGCTGGGAGCAGTACGCCAGCGGCAACGCCCTGCAGCGAGAGGGCCGTGAGCTGGTGGCCAAGGGGAGTGCGTTCAGCGCCCGGCTGTCCGAGCTGTGCGGTGGCGACCCCGACAAGCTGCGCGGGGGCATGATCACCCAGGCTGCGGCCGAGGGCGATCCCGCCGCCGTGGACCTGCTCGCCGACCTGGGACACTGGCTCGGTGAGGGCATGGCGCAGATCGCGGCGGTGCTCGACCCGGCCCTGTTCGTGGTCGGCGGCGGGGTCGTGGAGGCCGGCGACCTGTTGATCGGGCCGGCCCGGGCGGCGCTCGCCCGACAGCTGACCGGGCGAGCGCACCGGCCGGTGATCGGCATCGTGCCGGCCGCGCTCGGCAACGGCGCCGGCATGATCGGTGCCGCCGACCTGGCCCGGGCCGCGCAGTGACCGAGCGCCGGTCGCAGGGGGCGCGCCAGATCTGGTCGCGCCCCGCGATCGGCATCGACATCGGCGGCACCAAGGTCGCGGCCGGGCTGGTCGACATCGACGGGCAGGTGCTGCGCCGGGCGCGCCGCGAGACCCCGCACCGCAGCCAGAGCCCCCAGGTCGTCGAGGACACGATCGCCGAGGTGATCGCCGAGCTCCGCGACGACTGGGACCACCGCGAGGCCATGGCGATCGGCATCGGCGCGGCCGGCTTCGTGGACGAGACCGGGTCGTCCGTGCTGTTCGCGCCGCACCTGTCCTGGCGTCACGAGCCGCTGCGCAGTGCCATGCGGCGGCGCACCGGCCTGCCGGTGGTGGTCGAGAACGACGCGAACGCCGCCCTGTGGGCCGAGGCGCGGTTCGGCGCCGGGCAGGGCGAGGGCTCGATCGTCTGCATCAACCTGGGCACCGGGATCGGCGGTGCGGTGCTGGTCGACGGCCGGCTCTACCGCGGCAAGTTCGGCGTCGCCGGCGAGTTCGGCCACATGCAGGTCGTGCCCGGTGGTCACCGCTGCGAGTGCGGCAACCGTGGCTGCTGGGAGCAGTACGCCAGCGGCAACGCACTGGTCCGTGAGGCGCGCGAGCTCGCAGCCGCGCGATCGCCCGTCGCGCACGGGCTGCTCGACCTGGTGGACGGCGACGCGTCCCGGATCACCGGACCGCTGGTCACCCAGGCGGCCAAGGACGGCGACCCCGCAGCGCAGGAGCTCTTCGACGACGTCGGCCGCTGGCTCGGGATCGGCGTGGCCAACCTGGCCGCCGCGTTCGACCCGGGCCTGTTCATCATCGGCGGGGGAGTGTCCGAGGCGGGCGAGCTGCTGCTCGGCCCGGCCCGCGACGCCTTCCGCCGGCACCTGACCGGCCGCGGCTTCCGGCCCGAGGCACCGCTGGTGCGCGCCCAGATGGGCAACGACGCGGGGCTGATCGGCGCTGCGGACCTGGCCCGGCACCGGGCCCGGCTGTTCCGGCGCAGCCGCCGCAACCGCCAGCGTCGTCGTCCGCGCGCCTGAGCCGCGGCTCAGCCCGTTCCTGGTCCTTCTCTACGTCCCGAACGGGGATGAGATGACGGCATGTTCATCGCGACCGTGAGCGAGGACGATGCCGAGGGCGCCGTCGCCGAGCTACTACGAGACCCAGCGCGCGGCCTGGGACTTCCTGCTGGACGGGCAGACCGCGGCCACGTTCGCACCGCCAGTTCTGGAGTCCCTGGTCGTCGGGCGACCGGCCGCGCCCGCCTGATACCGGGGATCAGCTGAGGCAGAGGCAGAACGGGTGACCGGCGGGGTCGAGGAACACCCGGAACGTCGTGCCGGGCTGGTGCTCCGCCTTGGTCGCGCCGAGCTCGAGCACCGCTGCCTCAGCGGCGTCCAGGTCGTCGACGACGACGTCCAGGTGCATCTGCTGCGGCACCTCCTGGCCCGGCCACTGCGGGGGCTTGTAGTCCTTCACCTGCTGGAAGGAGATGCAGTCGCCGTAGTCGGCGCGGATCTCGGTCCAGTCGGGGCGTTCCTCGATCTTCCAGTCGAGCATGGCGCCGTAGAACCGCGACATCTCGGCGGGGTCGGCGCAGTCGAGGACGACGGTGGGGAAGCGTGCGATAGCCATGACCGGAACCCTAGAGGCCATTGCGGACGATCGGCGTCCGGAAGGCGACAGCCAGCGGAGGTCAGCGTGGCAGCCGGTACACCGAGACGTGCGAGCCGGACTCGGCGGTGAAGTCCGCGCCGGACCAGTCGGCGTGCCGGCTCTCCAGCTCGAACCCGGCCAGCTGGGCCATCAGGTCCAGCTCGGCGGGCCAGATGTAGCGGTGCGGGCTGCGGAACAGCTCGGCCGCAGTGCCGTCCCCGAAGTGCACGTGGTGCGAGACGACGCGCTGGTTCAGCACGTCGTAGGTGTCCAGCAGCAGGTAGCCGGGCTCCACCTGCCCGACCGTGGCCCGCTGCCCGGGCGGCAGGGTGCGCAGCTCGGGGACCCACAGCTCGATGACGAAGCAGCCGCCGGGGGACAGGTGCCTCGCCGCGTTCCGGAAGCAGGCGACCTGCTCGGCCTGGGTCAGGAGGTTCGAGATGGTGTTGAAGACCAGGTACACGAGCGTGAACTCGCCGGGCGCGCGGGCGCTGGCCATGTCGCCGAGGACGACGGGGATCGTCCCTGCGTCCACCTTGGCGCGCAGCTGGTCGACCATCGGCTGCGAGAGCTCGATGCCGCTGACGGGGACGCCGCGCTCGGCCAGCGGTACGGCGACCCGCCCGGTGCCGATGGCGAGCTCCAGGGCGCGGCCGCCGGCGGTGAGCCCAGCGAGCCGCTGCACGGTCGGCTCGAGCACCTCCGGGGAGAACATCCCGGTGCCCGGGGTGTCGTAGCGGGCGGCGGTGTCGACGTCCCAGATCTCGTGCTGAGCCATGACGGCGATCCTGTCAGTAGGCGTCGCGCTGCTCGTAGAGCAGCTCGCCGTCCTCGATGGTCAGGTCCTGCGGCCAGTCCGCCGGGTCGGGTGCGAGCAGGGCGTCGTGCTGGACGACGGCCACGAAGCCCGCCTGGCGGCGCAGGCCGGGGCTGTCGCCCAGGCTGTGCCAGCCGCCCGCCTCAGCGATCTGGTGCAGCGCGCGGCCGAGGTGGTCCGCGTCGGCGGCGGCGAGCACGGCTGCCTCGTCGGTCACCGCGTAATCGCGCCGCTCCAACACGGTGAAGCCGGTGGCCACGGACTCCTCGGTCGGCCCCTCGTCGTCCTCGCCGTCAGCTTCGTCGCCGTCGTCGTCCGTAAGCGCTCCGAACGGGCCGAAGTTGCCGGTGTAGTCGAACTGGGCGTCGGCGTACGCCATGGCGAGGGGCAGCAGGCGGTCGTTCGCGGCGAAGACGTCCAGGACGTCCGCGTCGCCGGCCGCTGACGCCACCGTCTCGGCGTGCTCGGCGAGCGCCGCGAGCAGGTCGGCCGCGGCGATGCGCAGCCGCGAGGCGCCGTCCGCCGTCCAGGGTTCGAAGTCGTCGTCCTCGTCACGCTGGTCCGTGCCGCTGCCGGTCGTGTCAGGCATCGCGGGTGTTCCATCCCGGGCTGAGCTCACCGGCCAGCTGCTCGAGAAAGAGCCCGATGTCGGTGACGACGCCGCGGGCCTGTGAGGAGCCGCGGTCGGCCAGCTTGGTCACCGTCGCCGGGTTGATGTCGACGCAGACGAGCGGGATGGAGGCGGGCAGCAGGTTCCCCGTGGCGACCGAGTGCAGCATGGTCGCGACCATGATCGCGAAGCCCACGCCGTCCAGTGCCTCGCGCATCTTGCGCTGGCCCACGATCACGTCGGTGTGCACGTCGGGCAGCGGACCGTCGTCCCGCACCGAACCGACGAGCACGTACTGCTTCTCGCCGCGCACCAAGGCGTGCATGACGCCCGAGGTGAGGACGCCCTGGTCGACCGCGTCTGCGATGGAGCCCGCCGCGCGGATCTGGTTGATCGCGCGGATGTGGTGCTCGTGGCCGTGCTCGACACCGCGCCCCTTCGACAGGTCCACGCCGAGCGACGTCCCGTAGATCGAGGACTCGATGTCGTGCGTGGCGATCGCGTTGCCGCCGAACAGGATGTCGACGAACCCCGCCTCGACCAGTGCGACCATCGCCGGGGCGGCGCCCGTGTGCACGACGGCGGGTCCGGCCACCCACAGCACCTTCTTGCCGGCCGCCTTGACCGAGCGCATCTCCTCCGCGATCTGCCGGACCAGCAGCGCCTGCGGCTTCTCGCTGGACACCTCGGAGTTCATGAACTCGAACACCTGGCCGTCCTCGGCGAACTCCGCCACCGGCATCACCACCCGCACGCCCGAGGCGCCGCAGACGATCTGGTCGCCGGCCAGCACGTCGCTGACGGGCACCGTGCGCACCCGGCGCGAACCCGCGTCCCCGCTGACCAGCAGCCCGCAGTCCATCTCGGGCTGCTCGACGTCGACCCAGCGGCCGTCCAGCCGCACCTGGGTGTCCAGGTTGGTCGTCGAGTAGAAGTCCCCGGGGAAGACGCCGTCGGCGCTGACCTCGCGCAGGACGGTCTCGCCCGGGTCGGTCAGGTTTACGCCGTGCGCGTTCAGCCGCATCAGGATCGAGGCCAGCAGCTGCTCGTCGTCGGTCTGCACCCGGATCCGGGCGTACGACTCGTCGTCGTGGTCCTTGCCGACGTCGAAGCGCTCGATCACGTAGTCGCCGCCCAGGGACCGGACGTCGTCCACGCAGCGCGAGAGCACCCCGGTGTCGAGCAGGTGCCCGCGGATCTGGACGGTCTCGGAGAACGACACGAGGAAGCTTCCTTTCGAGCGGGGTGAGGTGGCAGGGCAGCGCGGAGCTAGACGACGGCGCCGTCGTCCCCGTCGTCGTCCCGGGTCTGCGGCAACCGCAGCACGAGGGTCACGAAGCCGCCGACGAACGCGACAGCCGCGATGGCCAGCCAGAGGTGCCCGACGTCGCGCCAGAACAGGCCCGCGAACAGCAGGAACGCCGGTCCGAGGACCACACCCGCCCAGGCCAGCTGTCCGAACGTGTCGAGCTTGGCGGTGAACGGCGGGTCCGGCGGGACGAAGTGGCCCTCGTGCTCGGTGGCCAGCTCCCAGTCCCGCGGGCCGGTCAGCGGGGACGGCTCGACCGGTTGCGGGTCGTCGTCCGGGGTGGGCAGCCCGTGGTCGCGGACGTACCGGATCTGCTCCATCGACTGCGGGTTGGGTGGGTCTTCGGCGCCGCCGCCCTCGGCCGACTCGTCGAGCTTCTCGTCGTGCCGGCTGGCGTCCTCGGACGCCGGCCAGGGCGGGATCTCGCCGACCGGGGTGTCCTCGTCCCAACCCGCCACGATCTGCGCGAACGCGGCATCGAGGTCGGCGTCACGTCCGGCGTCGCCGCTCGACTGGTCGCGCTCGGCTGGCATCCCGCTCACCCGGTCACTCGTCGGATGAACGCGAGGGTCTCGCGCTCGATGACGTCGGCGTCGTAGTCCAGCGTCGCCACGTGGAAGCTGCGTTCCAGCACGATCTCGGTCACGTCCTTGCTGGAGACGCGGGACAGCACCAGCTGCGAGCTCTTCGCCGGGACGACGTGGTCGACGGCCGAGCGCATCAGCAGCAGCGGCTGGGTCACCTGCGGCAGGTCCCGGACCACCTCGGGGAACGCCTGGACGAACGAGTGCAGCGCCTTGAGCGGGGTGCGGTCGTACGCGAGCTCGGTGCGCTCCGGCTGGGCGATGTCGCTGGCGATGCCCGGCAACGACGCGAGCACGTGCTTGAGCACGGGCAGGGCCACCAAGCGCGGGTCACCGAGGGTGACGCACGGGTTGACCAGGGCCAGGCCGGCCACGTGCGGAGCCTGTCGCTCGGCGATGCGCAGGGCCAGGGCGCCACCCATGGACAGGCCGGCCACGAACACCCGGTCGCAGCTGTCGACGAGCTCGGCGAAGGCGCTCTCGGCGCAGGCCAGCCAGTCGGCCCACTGCGTGCGGTTCATCTCCTGCCACGTCGTGCCGTGACCGGGCAGCCGCGGCAACCGGACGCTGAAGCCCTCGGCGGCCAGCGACTGCGCCAGCGGACGCATGCTCTGCGGGCTCCCGGTGAAGCCGTGGCACACCAGCACGCCGACGTCGCCGCCGTCGCTGCTGAACGGCTCCGCTCCGGGCATCACGGGCACGCGGGCACTCCTAGGGCTGCTCGGCTGGTCGGGTGGTGTTGGTTGGGGCATCGTTCCACGCGGCAGGGGTTCGGTCGAGAGGTGCTACTAGAGTTCATCCGTCAGGTCGTGGGGTCAGCGGAGAGGAGGCGCGGTGTTCTACTGGTTGATGAAGACCGTGGTCCTCGGTCCCATCCTGCGCCTGATCTTCCGGCCCTGGGTGACCGGGGTGGACCACGTGCCCGTCGAGGGCCCGGCGATCCTGGCCAGCAACCACCTGTCGTTCTCGGACTCGATCTTCCTGCCGCTGCTGCTCGACCGGAAGGTCACCTTCCTCGCGAAGGCCGACTACTTCACCGGGCGCGGCCCCAAGGGACGGGCCACGGCCCTGTTCTTCCGGCTCGCCGACCAGCTGCCGATCGACCGCGGTGGCGGCCGGGCCAGCGAGGCGGCGCTCAACACCGGACTGCGGGTGCTCAACAAGGGCGACCTGCTGGGCATCTACCCCGAGGGCACCCGCTCGCCCGACGGACGGCTCTACCGCGGCAAGACCGGCGTCGCCCGGATGGCCCTCGAGGGCGGTGTCCCGGTGATTCCCGTCGTCATGGTGGGCACCGACAAGGCCCAGCCGATCGGACGCAAGCTGCCCAAGATCACCCGGATCGGCGTGCGGATCGGGGAGCCGCTGGACTTCTCCCGCTACGAGGGGATGGAGGGCGACCGGTTCGTGCTGCGGTCCATCACGGACGAGATCATGTACGAGCTCATGCAGCTCTCCGACCAGGAGTACGTGGACGTGTACGCGGCGTCCATGAAGGAGCGGCTCGCGGCGGCCCGGCGCGGGAAGACCGTCTCCCTGCCCGGTGACCCTGAGGACGAGAGCGCGGACGTCGATCCCGCCGATCCTGCAAGCGCTGAGCTCGAGCTCGAGGACCCGGCCGCCGACATCGGCCCCGCCGAGCCCGAGCCTCCGGCCCGCGCCGCCGGCTGACCCCTGCGTCGCCGCGTCCACGGCTCACCGTGGCAACGGCATGCGCCAGGGCGAACGCCGTTGCCACGCTCACGCGGCGCTGCATCGCGGACCGCACCGGAGGATCCGTCCAGTCCAGCCGCGACACTGAAGCACCGCCCCGACCTGGCCCGCCACGAGGCACGGTCGCCCGTTGACCTGCGCCCAGCCGTACCGCAGGCTCGCGGCCCCGCGAACGACCAGCTCGTTGTCCCGCTCGTCGTCCCGGAGCTGCTGGTCGCGGTGGTACAGCACGCCGTCCAGCTCGACGTAGGTGGTGAACTCCTCGTAGGCCACGTCGCGGTACACCCGCCGGCCACGCTGCCTATCGGCGAGGCCTCGACGTCCGCGCGGCAGCCCGTGGCGGCGCTCGACATCCCGCGCGTACCGGAGCTCCAGCGGGGAGGCGATGCCGTCCACCACCTCCGCCAGCACGGCCCCGACGAGCCGGCGGTGTCGCAGCCGCCCGCGAGCGACGGCGGCGGCGCTGAGCCGGTCCGGCGTCGTCAGGCGACGCTGGACGCCTCGGGTGAGCCAGCCGATGACCTCGTCCTCGTCCTGGGCGGCCTCGACCAGGTCGAGCACGGTGTCCTCGACGCGGGTCTGCGGAGGGCGCCGGGCCGGGTGACGTCGAGCCTCCAGGTGCCGGGTGCGGTGCAGCACGATCCCGGGCTGCGGCGTGACGCGGTGCGTCGCGCGGACGGTCACCTCCGCGAGGTCGGGGGCGATGTCCAGCAGTCGTTGCTCGAAGGCGGCCGATCGGTGGCTCAGCACCGAGCCGGCACCAGCGTGCAGCAGCGCTGCCCACGCGCGGGTCTGCGGCACCAGCGGGCCCGAGTAGCTGGCGTACACGCCGGGGTAGAGCGGTTGCCAGCGTCCGCTCGAGCACCGGTGAGCGATCGCCGATCCGCTCAACCCGCTCGTCAGTGCCTGGCTGCGCGAGACCGCACCTGCCTGAGCCTCCGCGAGCTGATCGAGGTTCGGCGGCACCCACTCAGCCTGACCGAACCGGCCGTTCGCCACGGTCCCGCGGCGGGTGGCTCACAGGCGGCCAAGTGGAAGCCAAGTCGGCCCCAAGCAGGCTCCGGCACCTTCGTTCCAGGCGCTCCCCACCACCCGAGGGAGCCAGCGGAACAAGATCAGGAGCACCACACCATGAGCACCATCACCACCCGCGGCGACGACCTCGCCACCCTGCGAGCCAGCGTCACGGGCGACGTCCTGCTGGCCGGTGACGCCGGCTACGCCGAGGCCGCCAGCTGCTACAACCTCGCCATCCAGCACCGTCCGGCCGTGCTCGTGGTGGCGGCCGACACCTCCGACGTGGCCGCCGCCGTGCGCTTCGCCACGACGAACGACCACCCGATCGCCATCCACGCCACCGGCCACGGTGTCGCCCGCCCGTCCGATGGCGGCGTCCTCATCGTGATGAGCCGGTTGACCGGCGTCCAGGTCGACCCGGTTTCCCGCACCGCCCGCATCGAGGGCGGCGCCAAGTGGGCCGCCGTTATGCCGCTGGCCACCGAGCACGGACTCGCCCCGCTGGTCGGCTCGACCACGGACGTCGGCGCCGTCGGCTACACCCTCGGCGGCGGCTTCGGCTGGCTCGGCCGACGCTACGGCCTGTCCTCGGACGCCGTGCGCTGGTTCGACCTGGTCACGGCAAGCGGCGAGGAGCTGCGCGCCAGCGCCGACGAGAACCCGGAGGTCTTCTGGGCCCTCAAGGGTGGTGGCGGCGGTTCGCTCGGGGTCGTCACGGCGATGGAGATCGAGCTCTTCCCGGTCACCGAGGTCTACGCCGGCAACCTGCTCTACCCGGCGTTCATGGCCCGCGACGTCATCCGCCGCTGGCGTGACTGGTCAGCGCGGCAGGACGAGCGGCTCACGTCGTCCTTCGTGCTGATGAACTTCCCGCCCCTGGACGAGGTGCCGGAGCCGCTGCGCGGCCAGTCCTTCGTGATGGTCCGGGGCTGCTGGAGCGGTGACCTCGACGAGGGTGCGGCGATCATCGACGAGTGGCGCGAGTGGCGTCCGCCGGTGATGGACATGTTCGGCCGCATGCCGTTCGCGATGAACGACATGATCAGCCAGGACCCGCCGGACCCGATGCCCGCCATGGTGTCCACCGAGTGGTTCGACGAGCTCGAGGACGAGGCCGTCGAGGTGCTGGTCAGGGCCGGGCTGCCCGAGCCGGGACGTCCGCCGATGCTGGTGATGACCGAGGTCCGGCACGCCGGGGGTGCGGTCAAGCGCAACGCGGCCGGCGCGGCCAACGACCGCGGTCGCAGCGGCGAGCTGCTGCTCGAGATGGTCGGCATCGTGGTCAGCCCGCACGCCGGGCTGGCGCTCGAGGCGCACCTGCGGCACACCCGCAAGGCGTTGGCCCCGTTCGTCACCGGTGCCACGTACCTCAACTTCACCGAGGGCGAGGAGAAGCAGCACCGGACGGCGAGCGCGTTCAGCCCGCACCACCTGGCCCGCCTGCAGGCGGTCAAGGCCGTGCTGGACCCGGACGACGTGTTCTGCCACGGGTTCGCCATCCCGCAGGGCTGACCCAGGGGTGCGCGACCGCGCGAGAAATTCCTCGGGCATCGGCACGAGTGAGCACTACGCTCGCGCCGATGCCCGAGCTCGCGTACCGGCTGCTCGGCGGGCTCGAGGTCGCCTCGCCTGCCGGGCGCCTCGACGTGGGTCCGCGCAAGCAGCAGGCCCTGCTCGCCGTCCTGCTATTGCAGTCCGGCCGCACCCTGTCGCTGGACGGCCTGGTCGGCGCCGTCTGGGGGGCCGACGCCCCCGAGCGGGCCGAGGCCTCGGTGCACTCCTACATCTCCACGCTGCGCCGGGCGCTCGAGCCGGACCGCAAGCCCCGTGAGCCGGCGAGCGTCCTCGTCACCCGAGGTCAGGGTTACGCGCTGGTCGCCGCCCGCGACCAGGTCGACGCGTGGCGGTTCGAGGACGCGGTGGCGGCCGCCCGGACCTGCTCTGCCGCAGGTGACCTGGACGGTGCCGCCCGGCTGGTGGCAGGTGCGCTCGGCGACTACGCACCGCTGCTGCCGGACTTCGAGGACGACGAGTGGAGCCGGCCCGACCGAATCCGGTTGGAGCGGGTGCACGCGGCCGCGGTGCGGCTGTCGTACGACGTGCGCCTCGGCCGCGGTGAGCACCGCGCGCTCGAGCCCGAGCTGCGGGCGGCGCTGGACCGCGACCCGCTCGACGAGGAGGTCGCCGCGCTGCTGGCCGTCGCGCTCTACCGCAGCGACCGCCAGCGCGAGGCGCTGCAGGTGCTGGCGGACTGCAAGCGCGCCCTCGGCGACCAGCTCGGGGTGGACCCCGGGCCGCGACTGCGCCAGCTCGAGCTGGACCTGCTGTCCCACGCCGACCACCTGGCGGTGCCCACCTCCGAACCCACACCGGTGCCGACCGCCGCCCAGCCAGCGGGCCACCGGTCACCGCCGGGGAGTCCCGCGCTGGTGGGCCGGGACGCTGAGCTGGCGACCCTGACCGACCTGGTGTCCAGCGCTGCCGACGGTGGTCGGGTGGCGGTGGTCGAGGCCGAGGCCGGTGGGGGGAAGACCGCCCTGCTGGACGCCCTGGCCGCGGCGGTGCACGAGCAGGCGGACGTCGTGTGGGGTCGTTGTGCTCAAGGCCCCGGGACGCCGACGCTGTGGCCCTGGAGCCAGGTGGTGGACGTGCTGACCGGCGGGGCGCCGGGCTCGACCGTGCTCGCGGCGCTGCTGCCGGGACGGCCCGGGGAGTCGCCCGAGCCGAGCGCCGCCTTCCGGCAGGCCGGTGACCTGGTGTCCTTGCTCGGCGACCGGGTCCGGCGACGTCCGCTGGTGCTCGTCCTGGACGACCTGCACTGGGCGGACGAGGCCTCCACCGCGCTGCTCGCGCAGGTCGCCACGCGGCTACCCGCCGGAGTGACCCTGTGCTGCGCGCTCCGGCCACCCGGCCAGCACGCACCGGCGCACCTCGTCGCTGCCCTCGCGGCGCTCGCTCGGGTGCCGGGCCAGGCCCGGGTGGACCTGCCCGCGCTGGGCCCCGACGAGGTCGCGGCCCTGCTGGCCGTCGAGCTGGGCACCTCGCCGGCCGGCGGCACCGTGCAGGCCGTGCTCGCCCGCAGCGGCGGCAACCCGTTCTTCGTGCGCGAGCTGGCCCGGGTGGTGCAGGCACGGGCCGAGGGGGAGGACGTCGTGGTGCCGGCGTCGGTGCGGGACGTCGTCCGGACGCGGCTGGCGGCACTGCCCGAACCCACGGTCGTCCTGCTCAGGCTGGCCGCCGTGCTGGGCCGGGACGTGGACCTCACGGTGCTCGCAGCGGCGAACGGGTCGACGCTGGACGAGCTGCTCGAGGGCATCAGCCCGGCAGTGGACGACGGCGTGCTCGTGCCGCACCCGACGCGCGTCGGGATCTGGCGGTTCAGCCACGACCTCGTGCGCGACGCGGTGGTGGACGGCGCCGGCGCGCTGATGCTTCCCCGGCTGCACCTGCGGGTTGCGGACGCCCTCAGCCCCGGCCGCGCGCCGGAGGGCCCCGGGCAGCCGGACGCCGAGGCGGCGCCGCCACTGGCCGCCGAGGCGTTGGCGCACCACCTCTGGTCGGCCGGACCGCTCGCCGAGCCGCGCCGCACGGCGTCGGCCCTGTTGGCGGCGGCGCACGCCGCGCTGGCCAAGCACGCGTACGCCGCAGCCACCCGGCACCTGGAGCTCGCCATCGGGGTGAGCTCGTCGGCGGGGCTGGACGATCTCGAGCTGGACGGCATTGCGCTGCTCACGACGATCGTCGGAGTCCAGGCCGGGTACATCGGCACGGACGACGCGCTGCTGGCGCGCGGTGAGGAGCTGGCCGAGCGGCTGGGCCGGGTGCGCACCGGCGTCGAGCTGGTGTACGCCCGGTGGGGCGCGGCGTCCCAACGCGTCGAGCTCGACCGCAGCGCCGAGCTGATCGCGCGGCTCGAGGAGCGAGCCTCCGGCAGCGCCGACCCGGTGGTCCGGCTGTACGCGCTGCACGCGCGGGGCATCGACCGGTGGGACCGCGGCGAGATCGGTGAGTCCCGCGTCGCGTTGGACTCCGCCGCCGACCTGCTGGCCGAGCTCGACGAGGGTGAGCAGCGTCCCGTCCTGGCCTACGACGTCCGCCTGCTGTCGCCGGCCTTCCGCTCCCTGGTGCACACGCTGACCGACGACCTGGACAGTGCGCACGCGATCCAGCAGCGGATGCGCACGCAGGTGCAGGGCGACCCCTACGGCACGGTCGTCTGGGCCCAGTTCACCGCCAACGCGGCCTCGCTGGAGGGGGACGTGGAGCGCACCCTGGCCGCCTGCGCCACCGGACTGGCGGCCGACCCGGACGGCGCCTTCGCGTTCCTCGGCACCATGCTGCGCAGCGAGCAGGCGTGGGCGCGCGGCATGCACGGCACACCGGACGACGCGCGGGAGGCGCTGGCCGAGGTGGCCCGCCTGGACGAGGTGCTGCTGGAGATGGGCGCCAGGACGGGCGAGCACGGCACGCTGCTGATCCGCGCCTACCTGCACCTGGCGTCAGGGGAGCCGACCCAGGCGCTGGCCGCGCTGGACGAGGCCGCCGCATCGGCCGACCGCTACCAGCAGCGGCCGAACGAGGCGCTCGCCTCCGTCGTGCGGGCCCGGGCGCAGCTGGCGCTCGGGGTACCGGCCGTGGACGTGCACGCCACCCTGGCCGAGGGGCGCCGGCTGGCCCAGCGGACCGGGGCGCTGCTGTTCGCCCGGCGGGCCGACGAGCTCGCCGACCAGCTGCACGCCCTCGGGTCAGGTGCGGCCGAGGCGTAGCTGGTCGAGCACGACCGGGTCGATGGAGCCCGGACGCAGCCGCATCTCGAAGTTGGCCGAGCCGGCCCAGGTGTCCAGCAGGGCGTCGAGGTCGTCGCCCGCGTGGCCGAGCTTGGCCAGCAGTGCGCGCACCTCGTCGGCGACGGCACCTTCGAGCGGCAGCAGGGCGTCGGCGTCCGGCTCACCGAAGTACAGGTCGTGCAGGTCCACCAGCTTGACGAGCTCGGGGACCGGGTCCGGGTGGTCGTCGACCCGCAGGTCGTACTCGGTGTCGTCGCCGCCGTACCCGGCGCCCGGCCGGCCCACCAGGAGTGCGGCGCTCTGCCGGCCGCGGCGGTCGCCGCCCGCGGCGTCCCCGGCGGACAGCGCGGCGAGCAGCCGCCGCACGAGCGGCTGGCCGGCGGACGACGCCCACGCGGCCTCCATGGCCTCGACCACCTGCTCGCCGACGAGGATGTTGCCCTGCACCGCGTAGTCGTCGCCGGCCCGTCCGCCGGCCCAGGCGTGGCAGCTCGGCCCCGTGAAGCTGGTCCCTCCCGACCCCGACACGACGCCCACCTGGCGGTCGTCGCGGCCCTCGTCGTCGTCCGTCAACCGCTGCACCGTCTCGGCGCTGGTCGCTCCCGCCGCGAGGAGCGCGAGCCCGGCGCCGCGGTACGCGAGGTTGGCGTAGGCCTGGGTGGCCACGGCGCCGAGCCCGGCCCGCGCCGCGGGGACGGCGGAGCCGACGGCGAGGAACTTGCTGGCGACGGCCACGCCGTAGGCGTCTCCGTCGCGGCCCACGATCGAGAAGGTCATGGCCGGAACAGTAGTGGCGGACCAGGACGACGCCCGGCCCGGGCGCGGTTGCGCGGCGGCGTCCGATGGGTGGGCGAGCCGTCGCCGTCCGGGGCGTCCCGCCGCTAGGGTCGCCGCATGCGCATCGGAGTACTCACTGGAGGCGGGGACTGCCCCGGCCTCAACGCCGTCATCCGCGCCGTCGTCCGCAAGGGCAGCGGCCTCGGCCACGAGTTCGTGGGGTTCAAGGACGGGTGGCGAGGCCCCGTCGAGGGTCACACCCGCCCGCTGACCCTGGACGACGTCGAGGACATCCTGGCGCGCGGCGGGACCATCCTCGGCTCGTCCCGGACCAACCCGTACAAGGTCGACGGCGGCGTCGACCGGATCCGCGACAACTTCGCTGCGGCCGGCGTCGACGCGTTGATCGCGATCGGCGGCGAGGACACCCTCGGGGTGGCCAAGCGGCTGACGGACGACGGGATCGGCGTGGTCGGCGTGCCGAAGACCATCGACAACGACCTCGGAGCGACCGACTACACGTTCGGCTTCGACACCGCGGTGGCCATCGCGACCGAGTCGATCGACCGGCTGCGCACCACGGCCGAGTCGCACCACCGCGCGGTGGTGGTCGAGGTCATGGGCCGGCACGCGGGGTGGATCGCGCTGCACTCCGGGCTGGCCGGGGGAGCGGACGGCATCCTCATCCCCGAGGTGCCCTTCGACCCGGCGCAGGTCTGCGGCTGGGTGCAGTCGCGCTTCGCGGACGGCCGCTCGGCGCTGATCGTGGTGGCCGAGGGTGCGGTGCCGCAGGACGGCGCCGAGGTGCTGACCACCGGCGAGGTGGATGCGTTCGGGCACGTGCGTCTCGGCGGCGTCGGTACCTGGCTGGCCGGCGAGATCGAGCGGGTCACCGAGCGCGAGACGCGCGCCGTCGTCCTCGGTCACACCCAGCGCGGTGGCACCCCGACGTCCTACGACCGGGTGCTGTCCACCCGGTTCGGGCTGGAGGCCATCGCGGCCGTGCACGACCGGGACTTCGGGAAGATGGTCGCTCTGCGCGGCACCGACATCGTCCGGGTCCCGCTGTCCGAGGCGACCGCTGAGCTCAAGACGGTGCCCGCGGAGCGCTACGCGGAGGCGGGCGTCTTCTTCGGCTGAGCTCGAGCGCGCCCTCTCACGTCCGAATGGATCGCAGCTGTTGCTGCGATCCATTCGGACGTGAGGGGTGGGTCGGCGGTGCTTTGGTAACAACCCGACACGACTTCTGCTGAGAATGGCAAAAGGTATTGCACTCTTGGGTCAAAGCGTCCTAGGGTCGCCCCGATCGGCCAGCGATGGCCCGAAGGGACGACGATGACCCTGCAGCGACCGGAGAACCGGCACCAGGTGGCCTTGCTGCGCCGCCTGCGTGACGAGGGTCCGCGCTCGCGCGCCGAGCTGAACGACGGCGTCGACCTGTCCCGGTCGAAGCTGGCCGCTGAGGTCGACCGGCTGATCGAGCTGGGACTCATCGAGGCCACCGGCCTGGCCGCCTCGCGCGGCGGCCGTCGCTCGACCGCCCTGGCGCTCAGCTCCCGCACCCGGCTGCTGTGCGTCGACATCGGGGCCACGTCGGTCGACGTCGCCCTCGCCGACGCCGAGCTGAACGTGCTGGCGCACGTCCGCGAGGACGTCGAGGTGCGGCTCGGACCGGACGTCGTCATCGACCGCGCGCTGGACCTGGCCCGCAAGCTGGTCGCCGACCAGCCGGGCACCGTCCTGGCGGGCGTGGGGGTCGGCGTCCCCGGCCCGGTCAACTTCGACCGCGGCGAGCCCGTGTCGCCGCCGATCATGCCCGGCTGGAACGGCTACCCGGTGCGCGAGCGGTTCGCCACCGCGCTGGGCTGCCCGGCCATCGTGGACAACGACGTGAACATCATGGCGCTGGGCGAGAAGCACGCCGGGATCGCCCGGCGCGCCAACGACTTCCTGTTCGTCAAGATCGGCACCGGGATCGGCTGCGGTGTGGTCATCCGGGGCGAGGTGTACCGCGGGGTGAACGGCTCGGCCGGCGACATCGGGCACATCCAGGTGGACGACGAGGGTCCGGTCTGCACGTGCGGCAACTTCGGCTGTCTCGAGGCCCACTTCGGCGGCGCCGCGCTGCGCCGCGACGCGCTGGCCGCAGCCCGCTCGGGGCGCTCCGCCTTCCTCGCCGACCGCCTCGCCCAGGGGGTCACGCTGAGCGCGATCGACGTGGGTGCCGCCGCGGAGGCCGGAGACCCGCACGCCACCGCGATGGTCCGCGAAGGCGGCCGGGTGCTCGGTGAGGTGCTGGCCGGACTGGTCAGCTTCTTCAACCCCGGCCTGGTCGTCCTCGGCGGCGGGGTCAGCCAGCTCGGTCACGAGCTGCTCGCCCAGGTGCGCAGCGTCGTCTACCAGCGCTCCCTGCCGCTGGCCACGGGCAACCTGCCGATCGTGCTGTCCGAGCTGGACGACGAGGCCGGCGTCATCGGGGCGGCCCGGATGATCAGCGACCAGCTGTACTCGACCCTGCCGGGGAGCCGGTCGTGAGCGGCCTGCTGCTGAGCATGCGCGGCATCGTCAAGGAGTTCCCGGGCGTGCGCGCCCTGGACGGCGTCGACCTGGACGTCGATGCCGGCGAGGTGCACTGCCTGCTCGGCCAGAACGGCGCCGGCAAGTCCACCCTGATCAAGGTGCTGGCCGGCGCCCACCGCCCGGACGCCGGTGAGATCACCTGGCAGGGCGAGCCGATCACCCTGGCCTCGCCGCACGCGGCCGACACCGCGGGGATCGCCACCATCTACCAGGAGCTCGACCTGGTGCCAGGCCTCACGGTCGCCGAGAACATCGTGCTCGGCCACGAGCACGCGCGCTTCGGCTTCAGCCGCCCGGCCGACGCCGAGCGCCTGGCCCGCGGGCTGCTGGACCGGCTCGGGCACCCCGAGATCTCCCCGCGCCGCGAGCTCGGCCGGCTGTCCGCCGCCGGCCAGCAGATCGTCAGCATGGCCCGGGCGCTGTCCCGCGACGCCCGGCTGATCGTGATGGACGAGCCGTCCGCCGTGCTCGACCCCGAGGAGGTGCGCGGGCTGTTCGACGTCATCCGCGGGCTGCAGGCCGATGGTGTGGCCGTCGTGTACATCTCGCACCGGCTCGAGGAGATCCGCGAGATCGGCGACCGGGTCAGCGTTCTCAAGGACGGCCGAACCGTGGCGCAGAACCTGCCGGCCCGCAGCACCCCGACGGCCGAGGTGATCCGGCTGATGACCGGCCGCAGCATCGAGTACGTCTTCCCGCCGCGCGACGGCGACATCGGTGACGTCGTCCTCCAGGTGGACGGGCTCAGCCGCGGGCGCGAGTTCGCGGACGTCAGCTTCAGCGTGCGGGCCGGCGAGGTCGTCGGCATCGCCGGGCTGGTGGGCTCCGGCCGCTCGGAGATCCTCGAGACGGTGTACGGCGCGCGCAAGGCGACCGCCGGGACCGTCCAGGTGGACGGGCGCCGGCTGCCGGGCGGGTCCGTGCAGGCGGCGGTCCGGGCCGGGCTCGGTCTGTGCCCGGAGGAGCGCAAGTCCCAGGGCCTGCTGCTCACCGAACCGGTGTACCGCAACGTGTCCCTGGCCAGCATGCGGCGCTTCTCCTGGGCCTCGTTCGTCCGCGAGCGGGCCGAGGTCGAGGCTGCCCGCGAGGTCACCGAGCAGCTCGACGTCCGGCCCGCGGACCCACGCCGTCCCGCCAGCACGCTGTCCGGCGGCAACCAGCAGAAGGTCCTGCTGGCCCGGTGGTTGCTGCGCGGCTGCCGCGTGCTGCTGCTGGACGAGCCGACCCGAGGCGTGGACGTGGGCGCCCGCACCGAGATCTACCAGCTGATCCACCGGCTCGCGGCCGAAGGCGTCGCCGTCGTGCTCGTCTCCAGCGAGGTCCCCGAGGTGCTCGGCATGAGCCACCGGGTGCTCGTCCTGCGTGAGGGGCGCGTCGTGCACGAGGCCCCGGCCGGCGAGCTGGACGAGAGCAAGGTCCTGGACCTCGTCATGGAAGGGAGCGCGGCGTGAGCGAAGGTCAGAGCAGGTCGACCGGCACCTCGACCGGACCCGAGCCGGACGCCGTCACGGCGCACGTGCCGGACGCCGACGAGCGCAGCCGCGTCGAACGGGTCGCCCGCGAGGCCGGGCAGCCGGCGTCCCGGTGGTCCCGGTTGATGGACAGCAGCGTCGGGCGCAACCTCGGCCTGGTCGGTGTGCTCGTGATCCTGTGCATCATCGGGGTGGCCACCGCGGACACGTTCGCCACCCGGTCCAACGTGCTGACCATCCTGACGTCGTCCTCCGTGATCGGCGTCATCACGGTCGGCGCGACGTTCGTCATCATCGGCGGCGGCATCGACCTGTCCGTCGGCAAGGTGATGGCCCTGGCATCGGTGTGGGCGACCACCGCGCAGACGCAGTCCTACGGCCCGTGGGTCATGGTGCTCTGCGCCGTCCTGGTCGGCATGGGCTGCGGGCTGGTCAACGGCGTGCTCATCGCCTACGGACGGGTGGTGCCGTTCATCGCCACGCTGGCCATGCTGATCACCGCGCAGGGCCTGGCCGAACGCATCTCCCGCAAGCAGAGCCAGATCGTCACCCAGCAGGCCATCAACGACATCGCGACGAGGCGCTGGTTCGGCGTGCCGGTCCTCGTCTACATCTTCGCCGCGGTCGTCGTGGTCGGCTGGATCGTGCTCAACCGCACGACGTTCGGCCGGCGCACCTTCGCCATCGGCGGCAACGCCGAGGCCGCCCGGCTGGCCGGGGTCAACGTGCAGCGGCACACCGCGGCGCTGTACGTCGTCTCCGGCCTGTGCGCCGGGATCGCGGCCATCATGATCGCCTCGCTCACCACCACCGGCTCGAGCACCCACGGCACGCTCTACGAGCTCGACGCGATCGCCGCGGTCATCATCGGCGGCACCCTGCTCACCGGCGGGCGCGGCACGCTCGTCGGCTCCATCCTCGGCGTGCTGGTCTTCACCACCATCACGAACCTGTTCGTCCTCAACAACCTGGCCACCGAGGTCCAGAACATCGCCAAGGGCGTGATCATCGTCGCGGCGGTGCTCTTCCAGTCCCGCGCCCAACGGACGTCGTCCGTCACCTAGCCCAGACCCCACCACCGCACCGGTCCGGCGCACCCGCGCCGCGGCCCTACCCCGTCACACCTGTTCTCGCGCAAGCCTTCCGCACAGCACCATCTACACAGAACCTCCCGCACAGCCCCTCTCGAACAAGGAGCGTGTCATGACCGAACCGCAGCTCTCGCCGTCCTCCCTCGGACGCCGTGGCTTCCTCCTGGGCGGTGGCGCCCTGTCCGTGGCCGCGCTGGCCGCCTGCACGAGCAACTCCAAGGACGACGCTGCCAGCACGGCGAACGTCGCCGTGGCCGCCGGTGACAACGCGGCGAAGGGCAAGCAGGTCACCATCGGCTTCTCCGCCCCCGCAGCGGACCACGGCTGGATCGCGGCCATCGCCAACAACGCCAAGGCTCAGGCCGCCCAGTACGAGGACGTCACGTTCGAGCCGGTCAACCCGACGAACGACATCGCCCAGCAGATCGCCGCGGTCGAGACGCTGATCAACAAGAAGGTCAGCGTCATCGTGATGCTGCCCAACGACGGCAAGCAGCTCACCGCGACGGCCCTCAAGGCCACCGCAGCCGGCATCCCGGTGATCAACCTGGACCGGATCTTCGACACGCCGCTGGCGTACCGGACCTGGATCGGCGGCGACAACTACGGCATGGGCGTCAGCGCGGGCAACTACGTCGGTGCCACGTTGAAGGCCAAGGGCGTGGCCAGCCCGATCATCGGCGAGATCGCGGGCATCGACAGCCTGCCACTGACCCAGCAGCGCAGCCAGGGCTTCAAGGACGCCCTCAAGACGTTCGGCTTCTCGGTCGGGCCGCGCCAGGCGGCGGACTTCACGGCGGCCGGCGGCCAGCGGGTCGCGGCGAACCTGCTGCAGGCGGCTCCCAAGTTGGACGCGCTGTGGAACCACGACGACGACCAGGGCATCGGCGTGCTGGCGGCCATCAAGCAGGCCGGGCGGGACGAGTTCTTCATGGTCGGCGGCGCCGGCTCGGCCAACGCCATGCGGGACATCAAGGCCGACAACACGGTGCTGAAGGCGACCGTCACGTACAGCCCGTCGATGGCGTCCAGCGCCATCTCGCTGGCCCGCCTCGTGGCCCAGGCGAAGGGGATGTCGGACCTGGTCGAGAAGGAGGTCCCGTCGTCCATCACCCTCAGCTCGGCCACCATCACCAAGGCAAACGTCGACACCTACCTGCCGCTGGGCTTCGAGTCGTGACCCCGTCGGGGGAGGGGCCCCTCGGCGTCGGGATGGTCGGCTACTCCTTCATGGGTGCGGCGCACTCGCAGGCGTGGCGCAACGCGGGAGCGTTCTTCGACCTCCCGCTGCTGCCTGCGATGAATGTGCTGTCCGGTCGCGACACGGCGGCGGCCGGGGCGGTCGCCCGAAGGTTCGGCTGGGGCGACGTCGTCGGGGACTGGAAGGAGCTGCTGGTCCGCGACGACGTCCAGCTCGTCGACGTCTGCACGCCCGGCGACACGCACGCCGAGATCTCGATCGCGGCGCTCGAGGCCGGGAAGCACGTGCTCTGCGAGAAGCCGCTCGCCAATTCGGTCGCCGAGGCCGAGGCCATGGTCGCAGCCGCCGAAAGCGCTGCGGCGCAGGGCGTCCGGTCGATGGTGGGGTTCACCTACCGCCGGGTGCCGGCCATCGCGCTGGCCCGCCGGCTGGTGCAGCAGGGCCGGCTCGGCACGATCCGGCACGTTCGGGCGCAGTACCTGCAGGACTGGCTCGCGGACCCGGCCTCGCCATTGACCTGGCGGCTGCAGCGCGAGCGCGCCGGATCCGGTGCGCTGGGCGACATCGGGGCGCACATCGTCGACCTGGTGCAGCACATCACGGGGCTGACGGTCGGCTCGGTCACGGCGGCGACGGAGACGTTCGTCACCGAGCGGCCGCTGCCGATCGAGTCGGCCGGCCTCGGCGGGCGCGGCGGCGACGAGATGGGTGCGGTCACCGTGGACGACGCGGCGGTGTTCCTGGCCCGGTTCGCGGGTACGGCGCACCCCGGGGCGCTCGGCGTCTTCGAGGCCACTCGCTTCGCCAACGGGCGCAAGAACGCGATCCGGATCGAGGTCAACGGCAGCGACGGGAGCCTCGCGTTCGACTTCGAGTCGATGAACGAGCTGTCCTTCCACGACGCCACGCTGGATGCTGAGACGGCGGGTTTCCGGCGCATCCTGGTCACCGAGCCGCAGCACCCGTACGTCGGCGGCTGGTGGCCGGCGGGTCACGGGCTGGGCTACGAGCACGCCTTCACCCACCAGGTGGTCGACCTGATGAACGACCTGGCGGGCGGGCGGGAGCCGGCGCCCTCGTTCGCCGACGGTCTTCAGGTGCAGCGGGTGCTCGCCGCCGTCGAGGCCTCCGCCGGGTCCGGTGCCTGGCAGCACGTCTGAGCTGATCCGAGAGGGAGCGACATGGCACGACCGATCACGCTGTTCACCGGCCAGTGGGCCGACCTGCCGTTCGAGGAGGTCGCCCGGCTGGCCGGCGAGTGGGGCTACGACGGGCTCGAGGTGGCCTGCTGGGGCGACCACCTCGACGTCGTCCGGGCCGCCGAGGACGACGCCTACGTGCGCAGCCGGCACGACATCCTGGAGCGCAACGGCCTGAAGGTCTTTGCGATCTCCAACCACCTGTCGGGCCAGGCGGTCTGCGACGACCCGATCGACGAGCGGCACCGCGGCATCCTGTCGCCGCGGGTCTGGGGCGACGGCGACCCAGAGGGGGTCCGTCAGCGGGCGGCGCAGGAGATGCAGGCGACGGCGCACGCGGCCCGGGCGCTCGGTGTCGACACGGTCGTCGGGTTCACCGGCTCGAGCATCTGGAAGACCGTGGCGATGTTTCCGCCGGTCCCGCAGTCGATGGTGGACGCCGGGTACGCGGACTTCGCCGACCGCTGGAACCCCATCCTGGACGTCTTCGACGAGGTCGGGGTGCGCTTCGCGCACGAGGTGCACCCGTCCGAGATCGCCTACGACTACTGGACGACGGTCGCGACGATGGAGGCGATCGGGCACCGCCCGGCGTTCGGGCTGAACTGGGACCCCAGCCACTTCGTCTGGCAGGACCTGGACCCGGTGGGCTTCCTGTGGGACTTCCGGGACCGGATCTACCACGTGGACTGCAAGGACGCGAAGCGCCAGGTCGGTAACGGCCGCAACGGTCGGATGGGCTCGCACCTGGCGTGGGCCGACCCGCGCCGTGGCTGGGACTTCGTGTCCACCGGGCACGGCGACGTCCCGTGGGAGGCGTGCTTCCGGATGCTGAACACGATCGGCTACGACGGGCCGATCTCGGTGGAGTGGGAGGACGCGGGGATGGACCGGCTGGTCGGAGCACCTGAGGCGCTCGAGCTCGTGCGCCGGCTGGCCTTCGACCCGCCGGCCGCCTCCTTCGACGCAGCGTTCAGCACGGGAGACTGACCGTTCAGTATCCGGACCGCGCGCAGGGGGCGCGGTCCGGGGACCTACCCTGAGGTCGTGAGTCTCGACAGCCTGCCCACGGAGCCGACCACGGTGCCGACGACGGACCCGACGACCCCGGCGCCTACCACGCCGGCGGACGAGCGCGCCCGCCTGGTGCTCGACGGCCTGGACGCCTGGCGGGAGCTGCCGGCCGCGCAGCAGCCGAACTGGGACGACCCGGTCGCGGTCGAGCGCGCCGTGAGCACGCTCAGGGCGAGCCCGCCGCTGGTGTTCGCGGGCGAGTGCGACGTCCTGCGCGAGCGACTGGCGGCCGCGGCGCGGGGTGAGGCCTTCGTCCTGCAGGGCGGGGACTGCGCCGAGACCTTCACCGGCACCAACGCCGACGACATCAAGGACCGGATCAAGACGATCCTGCAGATGGCGGTGGTGCTCACCTACGGTGCCAGCCTGCCGGTGATCAAGCTGGGGCGGATGGCCGGCCAGTTCGCCAAGCCGCGCAGCAGCGACGACGAGACCCGCGGTGGGGTCACGCTGCCCGCCTACCGGGGCGACGCCGTCAACGACTACGCGTTCACCCCCCAGGCCCGCAAGCACGACCCGGCCCGGCTGGTGCAGGCGTACCACGCGAGCAGCGCCACGCTGAACCTGATCCGCGCGTTCACCATGGGCGGCTTCGCCGACCTGCGCCAGGTGCACGAGTGGAACCGCGGCTTCGTCGGCAACACGGCCAAGGCCCGCTACGAGAACATGGCCCGCGACATCGACAAGGCCATGAAGTTCATGGCGGCCTGCGGCGCCGACTTCGACGCCCTGCGCACCGTCGCGTTCTACGCCAGCCACGAGGCGCTGCTGCTCGAGTACGAGCGCGCCCTGACCCGCATCGACTCGCGCACCGGCGACCCGTACGACGTCTCCGGCCACTTCGTGTGGATCGGCGAGCGCACCCGCCAGCTCGACGGCGCGCACGTCGACCTGCTCTCGCGCGTCCGCAACCCCATCGGCGTCAAGCTCGGCCCGACGACGTCGCCGGACGACGTCCTGGAGCTGATCGACAAGCTGGACCCCGACCGCGAGCCGGGCCGACTCACCTTCATCAGCCGGATGGGCGCGGGCAAGATCCGCGACGCCCTGCCCCGCCTGGTCGAGGCGGTGGCCGAGGCCGAGGGTCAGGTGCTCTGGATCAGCGACCCCATGCACGGAAACGGGTTCGAGTCGCCGACGGGCTACAAGACCCGCCAGTTCGACGACATCATCGACGAGATCCGGGGCTTCTTCGAGGTGCACAAGGCGCTCGGCACCGTGCCGGGCGGGGTGCACCTGGAGCTCACCGGCTCTGACGTGACCGAGTGCCTGGGCGGCTTCGAGCAGATCGACGAGAAGGCGCTGGCCACGCGTTACGAGTCGGTCTGCGACCCGCGGCTCAACCACCAGCAGAGCCTCGAGGTCGCGTTCCTCGTCGCCGAGATGCTGGCCGCGCGCTGATGGCGGCCCGCGGATGAGCGGTTCCGGCGCGCCGCTCGTGGACCTGCGCAGCGACACCGTGACCCGGCCGGTGCCGGCGATGCGCGCGGCGATGGCCGAGGCCGAGGTGGGTGACGACGTCTACGGCGAGGACCCGACGGTCGACCGGCTCGAGCGGCGGATCGCCGAGCTGCTCGGGCACGAGGCCGGGCTGTTCACCCCGACCGGCTCGCTGGCCAACCAGCTCGGCCTGCGGATGCTCGTGCCCCCGGGCCAGGAGCTGCTCTGCGACGTCACCGCGCACGTGGCCCGCGCCGAGCTCGGCGCGGCCGCGGTCTTCAGCGGCATCACCACGCGCACCTGGGCGTCCGAACGCGGCCGGCTGGACGCCGCGGTGCCGCTGGCGATGATGCAGCCGGACGCCGGGCCGTACTTCGTGTCCACCGCCGCGATCGCGGTCGAGAACACCCACAACCTGGGTGGCGGCACCGTGCAGCCGCTGGAGCAGGCGCGGGTGCTGCGCCGGGGCGTCGAGGGCACCGGCGTGCGGCTGCACCTGGACGGCGCCCGGCTGTGGAACGCGCACGTCGCCACGGGGGAGTCGCTGGCGGACTGGGGCCGGTTGTTCGACACCGTCTCGGTCTGCCTCAGCAAGGGCCTGGGGGCGCCGGTCGGCTCGGTGCTCGTGGGCGACGCCGAGCTCGTCGCCCAGGCCCGGGTGTGGCGCAAGCGGTACGGGGCCGGGATGCGCCAGGTGGGCGTCCTGGCGGCGGCGGGCCTCTACGCCCTGGACCACCACGTCGAGCGGCTCGCCGACGACCACGCGCACGCCGCCGTGATCGCCCGGGCCTGCGCGGGCGCCGTCCCGACCGCGGTGGACGTGGACGACGTCCGGACGAACATCGTGGTCCTGGACCTGGCCGGCACGGGGCGCACGTCCCGGCAGGTGGTCGAGGCCGCTGCGGCCCAAGGGGTGCGGGTGTCCGCGTTCGGTCCCACCCTGGTCCGGCTGGTCACGCACCTCGAGGTGGACGACGACGGCGCCGACCGGGCGGCCCAGGTCCTCGCGGGTGCGCTCGCCGGATGAGGCTGGCGTGAGCGACGGCGGTCACCACGCGCTCCCTCCGGGGCAGCGGCTGGCGAACGGGTGGCCGGAGCTGCACTACGGGCCGGTGCCGGCGGACCGGGCCCAGCGCTGGAACTTCACGGTGACCGGCGCCACCCAGGACGGCCAGGACCACGAGCTGGACCGGGCGGCGTTCGACGCGCTGCCGCGGGTGAGCGTGCGCGGTGACCTGCACTGCGTTACCCGGTGGACCGTCCCGAGCAACACGTGGACGGGGGTGTCGACCCGGTACGTGCTCGACCTGTTCCCGCCGGCGTCCGGGGCGGAGTTCGCCATGGTCTGGGCCGAGTACGGCTACTCGGCCAACCTGCGGCTGTCCGACCTGGCGTCGCCGCGCACCGTGCTGGCCACCCACCACGACGGCGAGCCGTTGACCCGCGAGCACGGCTGGCCGGTCCGGCTCGTCGTGCCGCACCTGTACGCCTACAAGGGGGCCAAGTGGGTGCGCGGGATCGAGTACCTCAGCGAGCCTGGTCGGGGCTTCTGGGAGCAGCGCGGCTACCACGCGACCGGCGACGCGTGGCGCGAGGAGCGCTGGTCCTACCAGGAGTGAGCTCGACGACGTACATCGCGGCGAGCACCAGCAGGCCGCCGCACAGCATCCGCGGGGTCAGCTGCTCACCGCCGATCAGCACCGCGAACAGCGCGGCGAAAACCGGCTCCAGCGTCATGATCACGGCCGCCCGGGTCGCCGGGAGGTGGGCCTGGGCCCAGGTCTGCCCGATCAGCGTCAGCGCGCCGGCCACCACGGCCGTGTAGAGCACGGCCGCCCACGCCGCGCCGGTGGAGGGCAGCGTGATGCCGTGCGGCAGCGCGGCCACGGTGCACAGGACGGCGATCGCAACCATCTGGATCGTGGCGAGCCCCAGCGCGTCCTGCGCTCCGGACCACAACCCCAGGGCCACGATGTGCAGCGCGTACAGGAACGCCGAGACCAGCACCAGCAGCTCACCGGTGCCCACCGCGAACCCGTTCAGCGCCAGCACCCCGAGCCCGGCGGTGGACAGACCCACCGCGAACCAGGTGCTGGCGGGGGCACGCTGGCCGAGCAGGACGACGCCGATGACCGGGGTCAGGACGACGTACATGCCGGTGACGAAGCCGCTGACCGCAGCCGACGTGTGCGCCAGGCCGAAGGTCTGGAACACCTGCGCGACACCGTAGACGGCGCCGAGGGCGAGACCGCGCAGCACGAGGTCGCGGCTCAGCCGGCGCAGGGGACGCCAGAAGACCGGCACCATCACGGCAGCGGCGATGAGGAACCGCAGCGCCAGGAAGTCCGGCACCGGGATGGTCGTGACGACGTCCTTGATCAGGACGAACGTGCTGCCCCACACCGCGGTGACCGCGACCAGCACCAGGGCCGCCAGGCCGGTCGAACGCCGGGTGCCGGGCTGGGGGAGGACGAGTC
The DNA here is from genome assembly GCF_039541115.1 of Angustibacter luteus. Taxonomy (NCBI): domain Bacteria; kingdom Bacillati; phylum Actinomycetota; class Actinomycetes; order Kineosporiales; family Kineosporiaceae; genus Angustibacter; species Angustibacter luteus. Next base: position 871,923 of record NZ_BAABFP010000005.1, on the reverse strand, counting down.
CTTCGCTCACACCACGGTCAAGCTGATGGTGGAGCCCTTCGGTGCCTTCTCGCCCGCACCGGGGTCCTGCGACCGGACGGTGCCGAAGAAGCCGCCGAGGATGTTGTGCACCTCGACCTTGAAGCCGGCGCCCTTCAGCTCACGCACGGCGTCCTCGACCTGGCTGCCGACGACCTTCGGGACCAGCACCAGCTGGGGTCCCTTGGACACGACCAGGGTGATCGTGTCGCCCTTGAACGCCGTGCCTGCGCCCGGCTTCTGGCTGATCACCAGGCCCTCGGCGACGGTGTTGCTGAACGCCTGCGACGTCTTGACCTTCAGGCCGGACTTGCCGAGCGCGGCGGCGGCCTGGTCAGCCGGCTTGCCGACCCAGCTGGCCACGGCCACCGGCTCGGGTCCCTGGCTGATGACGAGGTCGACCGTCGTCCCGGCCCGCACCTGCGTCCCGGCCTTGACCGACGCCGAGACCACGGAACCCTCGGGTACGTCGTCGTTGAACGCCCGGGTCACCTTGCCGACCCGCAAGTCGTTGTCGGTGATCGCCTTGCGGGCGGCGTCCTCGCTCAGCCCGGCCAGGGTCGGGACCGCGTGCCGCTCCGGCCCGCGTGAGACCACCAGGGCGACGCTGCCGTTCTTGCGCACCTTCTCGCCCTCACCGGGGTCGGCCGAGATGACCGTGCCGGCCGGGATGCGCTCGCTGTAGCCCTGCGTGACGTCGGCGGACAGACCATGCCGGGACAGGCTCTGCGTCGCTTGCGCCTGGGTGCTCCCCACGACCTTGGGCACCGCGACGTACGCGCCGGGGCCGGCACCCACGTACCAGCCACCGGCGCCGAGCAGCGCGGCCAGCACCAGGACGACGAGCAGGGCGTTGCGTCCCCGGTGGCGCCGGCGTGGCGGCGCCTGCACCGGCCCGAGCGGGACGGCGGCCAGGGCCATGGTCTGGTCCTGCTGCGCGGCTCCGGCGTCCGCCGGTTGTGGCGTCGCGGGCACGGGCGCGGTGGTGGTGTCGGCGGCCGAGGCGCCGGAGAGGGCGGCCGGGACGGCCTCCAGCGCCTGCGGCGACATCCGGCGTCGGGTCTCGCGCAGCACCATCAGCAGCTCGCGGGCGTCCGCCGGGCGGTCGTCGGGGTTGCGGGCAGCGGCCAGCAGCACGAGCTCGTCGATCGCCGGGTCGATCGGGGCCACCCGGGTGGACGGCGCCGGCACCCGGCTGGACACGTGCTGCAGGGCGACCTGCACCGCCGTGTCACCGGCGAACGGCTTGCTCCCGCTGAGCAGCTCGAACAGGACGACGCCCGCGGCGTACACGTCGCTGCGGGCGTCCGCGACACCGCGCTCGACCTGCTCGGGCGCGAGGTAGGAGACGGTGCCGAGGAGCAGCCCCGTCTGGCTGTGCGCCGTGCCGGCGTCGACGGCCCGGGCGAGGCCGAAGTCGGCCACCTTCACCCGACCGTCGTCGGCGATGAGCACGTTCTCCGGCTTGACGTCGCGGTGCACGATGCCGGCCCGGTGCGCAGCGGCCAGGGCCTCGAGCACGGGCTCCAGCAGGTCCAGCGCGTCGGCCGGGCACATCGGGCCCTGCTCGCGCATGAGGTCGCGCAGGGTGCGGCCGGGGACGTACTCCATCGCCAGGAACGCCACCCCCTCGTGCATCCCCTGGTCGAAGACCTGCACGATGCCGTGGTGGTTCAGCCGGGCCGCGGAGCGCGCCTCGCGGGTGAACCGCCGGACGAAGTCCTCGTCGTCCACCAGCGCGGGACTCATCACCTTGACGGCGACGTCCCGGTCGAGCCGCTCGTCCAGGGCCAGGTAGACCGTGGCCATCCCGCCCTTGGCGATGCGCGCGCGCACGGCGTAGCGCCCGTCGAGCAGCTGCCCGACGAGCGGATCGGCCACCGACACGTCCACCCGCAGGAGTCTACGGTCGCCGAGGCGCGTCGTCGGGGAGGCGACGCACGGCACGAGCACGCGGCCCGACGTCCTGGGTGGCCCGCGTCACGTCAGCCGAACCGCTTCACGAGCACCTTGATGCTGGCTACGTAGCGCTTGGTGTCCGCGAACATGCCGTTCTTCTGGACCGAGCCCAGCCCCTGGTAGTACCCGGCGATCGCAGCGTCCGGGGTCTTCGCCGAGTGGTTCAGCGCCCGCAGGATCACCACGCCGGCGGTGATGTTGTCCTGGGTGTTGAGCAGGTTGAGGCGCCGCCCGACCAGCTCGCCGGCCCAGCGACCGGACGACGGGATGACCTGCATGGTGCCGATCGCGTTGGCCACCGAGACCTGCCGCTGGTTCCAGCCCGACTCCTGCCAGGCCACGGCCAGGGCCAGCGCCGGGTTGACGCCGTAGCGCTTGGCGGTGCGCACGATCATGCGCTTGGTGGCCTCCTTGCCCGGGACGGCCCGGCTGGCCAGCTTGTGCCGGTTCGCGTCGGCGGCGCGGACGACGGCGCTGGAGTAGGTGCGCCCGGCGAACGTGTTGTGGCTGGTCCTGGCTGCGGCGTGCCGGGGGACCCGCAGCGCCTGCCCGGGGTGGATCACCGAGCTCAGGTGCAGGTGGTTCAGCTTCAGCACCGTCGCCAGTGACGTGCGGGACCGCACGGCGACGGCGCTCAGGGTGTCCCCGCTGCGCACCCGGTACGTCGTGTACCGCAGTGCGGCGGCCCTGGCGGCCTTCGCCTTCGTCTGGGCGCGCAGGGCACTGGCCGGCACCTTCAGGTGCTGCCCGACGTAGATGCGCCCACGGGCGTCGAGGTGGTTGAGCCGCAGCAGGGTGCCGGGGGAGACCTTGAGCCGGTGCGCGATGTCGCTGACCGTGTCACCGGAGCGGACGAGGTACGTCGCGGTCCGGGCGGCGGCGGGGCGGGTCGCCGCGGTGCGGGCGTGCCCGGGGACCTTGATCTTCGTCCCGATCCGGATCATGTGGCCGCCGGCGCTGAGGTGGTTGGCCCGGATGAGGCTGCGCACGTCGGTGTGGTGCCTGCTGGCGATGTCCCAGAGGGTGTCGCCAGGCTGGACCGTGTAGCTCGTCCACGACCCGGCGCCCGAGCTGAGCAGGAACGGCGCGGTGGCCAACGCTGCGGTGATGATGACCGGCATGGATGGGGTTCCCCTCGATCTCGTCGTGCGCCGATCGCCGGCGGCGGGGGCGGGCCGGTGACCAGCGTGCCCCAAGTGACGGGTGTGACAAGCGATACTCATGTGAAGGTACACGAAATCCGTTGCGGCAGAAGAGTTACACCGCTGTAATTCGTCGTTTCGGGTGACGGTTACTCCCGTGGCCGCGGTCGTGGCAGGCTGGCCTCGTGACCGAACTCGACGCCCTCGTGGGCGACTGGCTGACCCTGCCCGACGTCGCCGAGCGGCTCGACATCGGCATCATGAAGGTGCGCGGCATGGTGCACGACGGCCAGCTCATCGCCGTCCGGCGGGGGGACCGCAACATCCTGTCCGTACCGGCGGGGCTGCTCGGCGCCGAGGGGCTGCTGCCCGAGCTGCCGGGTACCGTCACCGTGCTGGCGGACGCCGGCTACGAGGGTGAGGACGCGCTGCGTTGGCTGTTCACCCCGGACGACTCGATCACCGGTGGGAGCCCGATCGGTGCCCTGCACGCGGGGCACAAGACCGAGGTCCGGCGTCGGGCGCAGGCCCTGGCGATCTGAGCCTTCGGTGCGCCACCTGAGCTATCTGGGCATGCTCGCGTTCTGCCTGCTGGGGACGCTGCCCCTGGAGCTCTACCTCAAGGTCGGGGTGTACCGGCGCTGGCGACGGCTGGGCCTGTCCGTCCTGTGCGTGGCGCCCCTGTTCCTGGCCTGGGACCTCTACGCCATCGCCCAGGACCACTGGCAGTTCGACCCCTCGCAGGTGCTGGCCGTCCGGCTGCCGGGTGGGCTCCCGCTCGAGGAGGCCGCCTTCTTCCTCGTCGTGCCGCTCGCTGCGGTGATGACGCTGGAGGCGGTCCGGCGGGTGCGCGGGTGGCCGGTCGGTGACGAGCGATGACCTACACCCAGCTCTGCCTCGTCGCGGTGCCGCTCGCAGTGCTGCTCGACCTCGCGCTGCTGCGTACCCGGCTGCTGGCGCGCAAGGCGTTCTGGGTGTCCTACGCGATCATCGTCTTCTTCCAGCTGCTCACCAACGGCTGGCTCACCGGCCGAGGCGTGGTCACCTACTCCGGCTCGGCGATCCTGGGCACGGGTGAAGCCGTGGCGTTCGGTCACTGGCGGGTGCTGTACGCGCCGGTGGAGGACCTCGCATTCGGCTTCTCGCTGGTCCTGCAGACGCTGTCCTGGTGGGTGTTCTGGGGTCGTCGCGGGGTGCAGCGCGACCGGGTGCGGTCAGGTCGCCGCGAGGTGCCAACGGCGGTCGTCGCGCCGGGCGCCGACGGCTCGGACCAGCTGGGGTAGGGCGACGGCGGCCCGGCGTCGGTTCGGCACGCTGACCCGCTGGGTGAGCACCTGGTAGTCCGCCTTCTCGACCTCGTCCAGGATGCCGCCGTAGAGCCGGACGGCGGTGGTCAGGCAGGGCCGGCTCTCGGGCCGCACGAGGGGCACGCCGCGAGCCGCGAAGGCGAAGATCTCCCGGGTGCGGGCGATCTCCAGTTGGAGCAGGCGGCGGATGGCCGGGGTGACGGTGCCCCGGGCCAGGTCCTCCGGGGTGACTCCGCATCGGTCCAGGTCGTCCAGGGGCAGGTAGACCCGGCCGCGCTGCAGGTCCTCGCCCACGTCGCGGATGAAGTTCGCCAGCTGGAACGCCTCGCCCAGCGCCACGGCGTGCTCGCGGGCGTCCTCGTGCAGGGGGCCGAGCAGGGGCAGCATCATCAGCCCGATCACGGCGGCCGAGCCCCACATGTAGCCACGAAGGTCTTCGAAGGTCTGGTATCGCGTCGTGTCGATGTCCTGGCGCATGGCGGCGAGGAAGTCCTCGAACAGGGTCAGGTCCAGGTCGAAGGTGGCCACCGTGTGCGCCGCCGCGGCGATGACCGGGTCGGTGGACGTGCCCGTGGCTAGGTCCTGCAGGGCCTTTGCCCCCCACCGGCGCAACCCCTCGGGGTCGGGCGCCTCCAGGTCGTCCACGAACTCGTCGGCCGTGCGGCTGAACGCGTAGAGCGCGAACACGTGCGGGCGGCGGTCGGCCGGGAGCAGCAGGGACGACAGGTAGTAGGTCTTGCCGTGCTCGGCGTTGACCAGGCGGCACTGCTCGAAGGCGTGACGCAGGAACGGGTCCTGGATGCCGGCGGCGTCCAGCGACCGGTCGAACCACCTCGTCATACCCGCTCCTTGCAGAGATCTACAGCCTTGTGCAACGGCCGTGACGTGGGTGAGCTCCTGGGACGCTGCAGCGGCACAAGGCTGTAGATCTCTGCACACGCCGGGCCTGTGGACAGCCTCAGCGAGGGCGACGCCATCCACGAAACCCTGGAGTCATGGACCCGGTGGCCGCGCTGACCGATCTGGGTGGTGCCGCGAGGTGGGCCGAGCTGGCCGGGCACGGGGTCAGCCGCAGCGCCCTGCGTCGGGCGTGCGGCACGGGGTAGGTGCATCGCGAGGCACGCGGCCTCTACGTCCTCGAGGGCGCCCGGGAGGACCCCGTGACCGTCGCCGTCCGCGTCAACGGCGTCCTCAGCTGCGGCGCCGCCGCCGAGTACCACGGTCTCGAGATCTTCGGCCGTCCGGGGATCCGACGCGCCGTCCGCCTGGTCGACGCGAAGGCGCAGTCTGTGCTGGAGAGCGCGGCCCGCGTGCTCCTGCTGACCCATGACCTCGGCCCGGTCCAGAGCCAGGTCTTCGTCGACCAGGTGGGCTGGGTGAACTTCCTGATGCTGCGCTTCACCTACCGCGACCTGCAGCGTCGGCCGCTGTGGGTCGTGGCGGTGGTCCGCGAGACGCTGGCCGGTCATCGCCGGGCCCGCGAGCGGTAGCCGGGGTCGACCCCCAGCACCCGTTCTGCCGCCAGGCGTCCGGACACCAGGACCATCGGCACGCCGACGCCCGGCTGCGTCCCCGACCCGGTGAACACGACGTTCTCGCCCCAGATGTTGCGCGGCCGGAACGGCCCCGTCTGCAGGAAGGTGTGCGCGGCCGCGAAGGGCGCGCCGCGCTCCATGCCGCGCGCGGCCCAGTCCAGCGGGGTCGTCACGTCCTCGACCTCGATCGCGTCGCCGAAGCCGTCGTAGCCGCGGGCCTCCAACGTCTCCAGCACGTGCTCGCGGTAGCGCGGCGCCAGCGTGACCCAGTCCAGGTCGGCGTCGAGGTTCGGCACCGGGAACAGCGTGTAGTAGATCTCGCGTCCCTCCGGTGCCAACGACGGGTCCGATCGTGTGGGGTTGGTGACCAGCACGGAGGGGTCGCTCATCAACCGCCCCGAGCCGAGCTCGTCGAAGACCTCTCGCCAGGCCCGGCCGAAGTGGATGGTGTGGTGCGCGCCGGTGTCGTACCGCCGCCGTGACCCGGCGAGGAGCAGGAAGCACGAGGGGGAGTAGCGCAGCCGACGGATCGACCAGGGGTTGCGGCCGAGCAGCTCGCGCTGGGCGACCGGCAGGTCCGGGTTGAGCACGACGACGTCCGCGGCGATCCGCTCGCCGGTGGAGGTGTGCACGGCGACAGCGCGCCCGCCGCGGTGCTCGACCCGGGTCACCGTCGTGCCGTAGCGCAGGTCGACCCCGTGCTTCTCGGCGGCGCCGGCCATCGCCAGGGGGACGGCGTGCATCCCGCCCTTGGGGAAGAACACCCCGGCCACGGAGTCCATGTAGGCGATCACGGCGTAGATCGCGAGGGCGTCGTACGGCGAGAGACCGGCGTACATCGCCTGGAAGCTGAACAGGCGCTGGGTCCGGTCGTCCTTGAGGTACTGCCCGACCTTCGGTGCCAGCCGGCGGAACGCGCCGATCCCGGCCAGCCGGGCGAGGTTCGGCGTGAGCAGGTCCAGCGGGGAGTCGATGTTGCGGTCGATGAAGTCGCTCATCTCGTAGCGGTAGAGCTTCGTGACGAACTCGACGTAGCGCTCGAAGCCGGCCGCCTCGGCCGGTCCGCACACCTGCCGCAGCTCCTCCGCCATCGCCACCGGATCGGCGTGCACGTCGATCCGCGACCCGTCCGCGTGCAGGCTGCGGTAGAGCGGCGCGACCGGCTCCAGCTGCAACCAGTCGCCCATGGACTCGCCGAGGGCGTCGAAGCAGTCCTCGATCAGGTCCGGCATCGTCAGCACCGTCGGTCCGTTGTCGAAGCGGTACGTGCCGGCGCCGTCCGGCGCGGCCAGCTCGACCAGTCCGGCGCGCCCGCCGGGCCGGTCCTCGCGCTCCAGCAGGGTGACTCGGCGCCTGGCACCCGCCAGCCGCATCGCCGCCGACAGGCCGCCGAGCCCAGCCCCGACGACGACCACGTGGTCGGTCGGACCCTTCACCGTCCGCAGGCTCACCGCGAGCTCATGAGGTGCGCGACGTGGCCGCGACCACGAGGTCGCCCAGCACGGTGAGGGCGGGCTCGGTGACGCCGCTCCCGCGCAGCGCGTCGTTCGCCTGACCGGCCAACGCGACGATCAGCTCCTCGACGACCTCCAGGGCACCGGTGTCGACGATGACCTCACGGAGCGCCGCGACCCCGGACGGATCCAGGTCGGGACGGCCCAGCAGCCGCTCGACCAGCTGGACCTGCGCCGAGCTGCCTCGGGCCAGGGCCTCGGCGACCAGGACGGTGCGCTTGCCCTCGCGCAGGTCGTCCCCAGCCGGCTTGCCCGTCAACGCGGGATCGCCGAAGACCCCCAGGACGTCATCGCGCAGCTGGAACGCCTCGCCCAGCGGCAGCCCGTACGCGGAGTAGGCGGCGAGCTGCTCCGGCGGAGCCCCGGCCAGTCGGCCGCCGACCAGCAGCGGGTGCTCGACGGAGTACTTCGCGCTCTTGTACCGGATCACCCGCCGGGCGCGCTCGGACGTGCCGCCACCGGCCGATCGGGGCAGCACCTGCTCGAGGACATCCAGGTACTGGCCGCCCATCAGCTGCGTGCGCATGAGGTCGAACGTCGGCCGGGCCCGGGTGATGGCGGCCGCCGGGAGTCCGCTGTGGCTGAGCAGCTCGTCGCTCCACGACAGGCACAGGTCGCCGGCCAGGATCGCGGCCGCCTCACCGAACCGGTCGGCGTCGCCGTCCCAGCCGTTCTCGCGGTGCAGGGCGGCCATCCGGCGGTGCGCGGCGGGACGGCCGCGGCGCGTGTCGCTGGCGTCCATGACGTCGTCGTGCAGCAGTGCCGCCGCCTGGAACAGCTCGAACGCGGTGGCGGCCTGCACGATCTCGGCGCAGTCCGGGCCGCCGGCCCCGCGCCAGCCCCAGTAGCAGAAGGCGGCGCGCAGCCGCTTGCCGCCGGCCACCAGGTCGGCGATGGCCTGCAGCAGCGGGACGAGGTCGGGACCGAGCGGGTCCAGGGTCGCGCCCTGCTGGCTCAGGTGGTCGTCGACGGCCTTGTGCACGCGGTCGCGCAGGTCCTCGACGTCCAGCGGGTGGTGCACGGGATCCTCCTGCGGTACGGGTGACCAGAGCGTATGCCGTGCCCACACCGTGAGCACCCGAGCGGTCCCGGCAGTGGCGCGATTACCCTGTGCGTCATGGGCCTGGACCTGCCGTCGTCGCCGCGCGCCTCCGCACCGTCCGTGCAGGCGAGCCTGCGCGACCTGCTGGAGAGCGGCGGCCGGTCGTACTCCTTCGAGTTCTTCCCCCCGCGGGACGACGCGGGGGAGGCGGCCCTGTGGGGGGCCATCCGCCGGCTCGAGCGGTTGCAGCCGACGTTCGTGTCCGTCACCTACGGCGCGGGCGGCACGACCCGGGACCGGACCGTCCGCATCACCGAGCGCATCGCCCGGGACACCACGTTGACCCCGGTCGGCCACCTCACCTGCGTCTCCGCGTCCGTGGCCGAGGTGCGCCGGGTGATCGGTCAGTACGCCGACGCCGGAGTCTCCAACGTGCTCGCGCTGCGCGGCGACCCGCCGGACGGGCCAGGAGGCACCTGGACGCCGCACGCGCACGGGCTGGACCACGCCGACGAGCTGGTGACGCTCCTGCGGCAGATGGGCTCGTTCTGCGTCGGCGTCGCCGCCTTCCCGGAGAAGCACCCCGAGTCGGTCGACCTCGACCACGACGCCCGGGTGCTGGTGGCCAAGGAGGCCGCGGGCGCCGACTTCGCCATCACCCAGATGTTCTTCGGCGTCGAGGCGTACACCGACCTGGTGGACAAGGTCCGTGGTTTGGGCAGCGACCTGCCGGTCATCCCCGGTCTGATGCCCATCACGAGCGTCGCGCAGATCGAACGGGTCGCCGGCCTGGTCGGCGCGGCGGTGCCCGAGTGGGTCGTGGACCGGCTGCACGCCGCGGGCGACGACCCGGCGCGCGTGCGGGCCACGGGGATCGCGATCGCCACCGAGCAGGCCCGCGACCTGCTCGACGCGGGAGCGCCGGGCCTGCACTTCTACACGCTGAACCGGTCCACGGCGACGCTGGAGATCTACCAGGGCCTGGGGCTGGACCGCCGGACCGTCAGCGCCTGAGCGGGGGCTGACCTGAACCGCGACGAGTACCTGGACGGCTGGGCACGGCTGCACGGTACCGACCCTCGCTCCTCCCGCCTCGTCCGGTTCTGGCTCTCGCTGACCTTCACGCTCGCCCGGCCGCTCGCCTCCTGGCGAGTGCCCCCGGACGTGCTCACCGGCGTCGGGCTGCTCGTCGCCTGCGCCGTGGTGCCGATCGCCGCGCTGGGCGGTCGCTGGCCGGTCCTGGGCGCGGTCGTGCTCGTCGCTTCGGGTCTGCTGGACAACCTGGACGGGGCGGTGGCCGTGCTCAGCGGGCGGGTGACCCGCTGGGGGGCGTTGCTGGACGCCGTCGCCGACCGGGTCGCGGACGGTGCGGCCTGCCTCGCGCTGTGGGCGGTCGGAGGCTGGGCCGGGCTGGCGCTCGGCGCTGGCGTGCTCGGCTACCTGCACGAGTACGCGCGGGCGCGGGCGACCGCCGTCGGCATGCCGGACGCGGGCGCGATCACGGTCGCCGAGCGCCCCACCCGGCTCATCGTCGTGGTCATGTTCCTGTTGGGCGCCGGCATCTACCCGGACTCCGCGGCGGCGTGGGGGACGGCGGGGGCCGCTTGCCTGCTCGCCGTCGGGGCCGTGGGCTTCGGTCAGCTGATGCTGGTCGTGGGTCGCACGCTGCGCTGACCTGGTCGCCGTCTCAGGCGCGGCCGATCTGCTCTGCGACGATCGCGGCCGACAGCCCGACGAGGGGCAGCCCACCGCCGGGGTGGGCCGATCCGCCGACGAGGAACAACCCCTCGACGGGTGACCGGTTGGCCGGGCGCAGGAACGCCGACCGCACGCCGTTGCTGCTCGACCCGTAGATGGAGCCGCCGACGCTGGACGTCGCGCGGGCCAGGTCGGCGGGGGTGCGCAGCTCACGCCACACGACCCGGTCCCGGACGTCGAGCCCGCGCGACGCCATCACGTCCAGCACCCGGTCGGCGTACGACGACGCCAGACCCGGTGCGTCCCAGTCGATCCCGGCGGCGGCGTCGTCCACGCTGTGCCGTGGCGCGTTGACCAGGACGAACAACGACTCGTGGTCGTCGTCCGGGCGCAGGGCGGGGTCGTCGGGCGCACTGACGTAGACGGTCGGGTCCGGCGCCGGCCGCGGCGCTCGCGAGTGCGGGCCGGTGCCGAACACGGAGTCGAACTCGTCGTCGTAGTCCTGCGGGAAGAGCACGGTGTGGTGGGCGAGCCCGGGCGTGCGTCCGCGTAGCGCGAGCAGGAGGACGAAGCCCGACAGGGACGGCGTCGCGCCGGCCAGCGACGTGCGGGCCCGGTCGGCGGCGGGGCTGCGCACGAGGTCGCCGTACAGGTGCGCGGCGTCGGCGTCCGAGACCACGACGTCGGCCTCGATCCGCCGCCCGCCGGCCAGGAGCACCCCGGACACCCGGTCGCCCTCGACGAGCACCTCCGTGACCGTGCTGCTGGTCAGCACCTGGGCGCCGGTCTCGACGACCCGCTGGTGCAGTGCCTCGCCCAGCTGGTGCAGCCCGCCGCGCACGTACCAGGCGCCGAAGGTCTGCTCCAGGTACGGCACCGTCGCCAGGGCGGCCGGGGCGCGTCGGGGGTCGGACCCGGTGTACGTCGCGTACCGGTCGAGCAGCATGACCAGCCGGGGGTCGCGCAGGTACGAGCGGCCGAGCCCGCGCAGGGTGCGCCAGGGCGCGACGGTGCGCAGGTCGCCGACCCGACGGCTGAGGCCGACCAGGGTGCGCGCACCGTCGAGCGGTGACTCCAGGAACGGGCCGCGGGTGATCTCCCACATCGCGCCCGCCCGGTCCATCAGAGCCGCCCACTGCGCGCCGGAGCCGGTGCCCAGCGCCTCGTCCAGGGCCCGGACGACGCGGCCGCGGGAGGCGTTCGGCAGGTCGACCTCGGTGCCGTCGGGGAAGCGGTAGTGGCAGACGGGGTCGACCTCGACGAGCTCGACGGAGCGATCCAGGGCGGCGCCGGTCTTCAGGAAGAGGTCGCGGTAGACGGCGGGCAAGGTGAGCAGGCTGGGTCCGGTGTCGAACGAGAAGCCGTCGCGGGTGAACCAGCCGAGCTTGCCGCCCACGGTGTCGGACCGCTCGACGACGGTGACGTCATGCCGTTGCGCGGCCAGCCGGGCGGCGACGGCGAGGCCGCCCATGCCTGCGCCCACCACCACGATCCGCGCCATGGCCGGGAGGCTACCGGCCGCTCACGGGAGCGGCCTTCCCTTCCAGCGAAGGGTGCCGGCCCGGTGCTCGCGGACGGAGCGCAGGGTCAGGGCGCCCAACAGAGCGACGGATGCCGGGTGGGCGAGGGCGTCCGGCCAGACCCGGGAGCCGGTGCGCCGCCCCGTCGCCACCCGACCGGCGACCCCGGCGGCGTACCCGAACGCGCCGATCGGGGAGCCGGCCAGCGCGGCGAGCGCCGGCCAGCAGTAGACGGCGCCGAGCGCCGCACTGACGGCGACGCCGCCGGAGGCGCTGCCGAACGCCGTCCAGAGCGACTTGCCGTAGCCGTCGCGCAGGTCGGGCCAGCCCTCGTACATCCGGCAGGTGGCGAGGGTGGTGCCGTCGGTGACCCCACCGTGGCCGCCGGTCGCCTTGACCGCCCGCAGGAGCGCGAGGTCGTCGAGGACGTCGGCGCGCGCCGCGCCGTGACCGCCGGCCCGGTCGTAGACGGCGCGGTCGACGGCGAGCAGCTGCCCGTTCGCGGCGCTCAGGGAGGGGCGGGCGGAGCGTTCGGCGACCGCGAGCGGCAGCGTGGTCAGCCACGACCACTGCAGCAGTGGTTGGACGAGCCGTTCCGCCCAGGTGACGGCGACCTGGCGCGGGTACGGGCTGACCAGGTCCAGCCCGCTGTCCCGCAGCTGGTGCACGGTTGCGGCGACGGCGTCGGGGGAGAGCACGACGTCGGCGTCGACGAAGACCAGCACGGTACTGGCGTGGTTCGCCTGGTCGGCGAGCTGCCGGCAGGCCCAGGGCTTGCCCAGCCAACCGGTCGGGGTCGGCTCGCCCTCGACCACCCGCACGCGCGGGTCGTCGCCGACCACGGCCCGCACCAGGTCGAGCGTGCCGTCGCTCGACCCGTCGTCCAGCACGACGAGCTCGGCGTGCTCGTGGCAGCCGTCCAGCGCGGCCAGCAGGGCGCGCAGGGTGGGTTCGACGCGGTGCGCCTCGTCGCGCACCGGGAGCAGCACCGACACCCACTCACCGGGCGGCGGGGGTTCGGGCTGCGGTTGGCGCAGGTGACGCAGGTTCCACACGCTGTGCGCGGTCAGGGCGAGCGCGGCGGCGGACGTCGTCCAGGTCAGCGCGCGGGCGAGGCCGCGCGCGCTCACGGTCGTCCGTCCCACCACAGGTACAGGTAGGGCACGACGAAGATGCCCATGAGCACGCCGCCCCAGATCGCCACGCCGGGGCGGTCGAAGAAGACGGCGTTGCCGAGCGTCGAGCCGGCCCAGGTCCAGGCCAGCAGGACGCCGGGCACGCCCTCGGCGGTGCTGCGACCGGGCGGCAGCACGGCTTCCAGCACGGCCATCATGACCAGGGATACCAGGATCCAGCCGGCGTAGTTGGTGAGCGGGACGCCGGGCACACCGGGGAGCGCGGGCGTCGGGTCGTCCCAGTGCCAGTAGCCCGCTGCGACCATCTGCGGGTCAAGGAAGACGTCCCAGGCGGCGAGCGTCAGGCCGCCGGTGAGGACGACCACGAGCGAGGACGGCGTCCCCCGTCGGCTGCGCCTCGCCCCGGCGCGGGCGAGGCGGCGGCCGAGCAGCAGGCAGGGATAGGCCATCATCACCCAGGCCAGCGGGACGACGACCGGGACGTCCAGCACCTCGGGGCCGAGCGTGCCGGTGTAGGCGTAGTCACCGAACGGGAAGCCGGTGCGGACGCCGACCGCCTCTGCGGCCAGCCCGATGCCGCCGGCCACCACCAGCAGGCCGAGCGCCCAGCCGTAGCCGCGGGTCGCGGCGGCGTGCAGCACCGAGGCACCGGCGAACAGCAGCACGGTGGTGATCGTCAGGAGGCGCAGCGGTCGGCCTTCATCGGTCAGCGGGTAGGCGATCTGGGCGAGCACCGTCGCCGCCGCCAGCACTGCCGAGAGGTGGCGCAGGCCGTCGTGCGCAGCGACGCGAGTGCGCCCGACGCCTCGACGGGTACGCGTGCGGACCGTCACGAGGCGCGAGTCTAGGGGCTGGTGGGGCTGGCGTCGGGTCGGGTGCCGACCTCGACCGGCCGGTGGTCCAGGGTGCCGTGCACGTCGCGCACCTGGAACCGCGCGAAGAGCTCCTCGGCGTACCACTGCTCGGTCGCGGTCCGCCGAACCGCTTCGGCGTGCGGTGCGCGGCGGTGCGCGAACGCCGTCAGCGCCTCCGCGGAGCGCCACAGGCTGAAGGTGCCCTGCAACCCGACGGGCGCCTCCCCGATGCCGAGGGCGAGGGTGAGCCCGTCGACCCGCTGCAGGTCGAGGGACACCGGGGGGACGGCCCGCCAGAACGTGACGGCCTTGCTCGGCCGGATGCGGGCCCGGGTGATGCTGGCGACCGGGCCGTCCACCTTGCGCGGCAACGGGTTCCCGAAGGGTTCGACCCCGGACCACCGACCTCGGGAGGCGAGCGGCGCGAGCCGGACGTCGAGCCGCTCGGTGGCGACGGCGTCCCAGGAGTCGAGGGCCTGGTGACCGGCCAGGTAGCGCGCGACGTCCGCCTCGCCGTCCCAGACGGTCAGCAGCCCCCAGCGGTGCGGGTCGGCGTCCCGGACGGTGAAGGTGCGCCCGCTGCCCGTGCCGAGGAGCTTGCGGAACCGCAGCCCCGGGGTGTCGCGCAGCTGCCGGCGGGTGGTGGCCATCCGGGTCAGGGCGGAGCCCACGTGCCGGGTGTCCACTCCCCAGAGCTGCAGCAGGACGGTCGGGGCGGCGGCGGGCACGGGCTCACGGTACGGCCCGAGGTCAGCGCGACGCGCGCTGCAGCGACTCGATCAGTGCGTGCACCGCAGGGACCCGCCGCAGGTCCTGGGTCGTGACGGCCAGCACCGAACGTCGGGACGTCGGGTGCAGCGGCCGGGTGACGACAGCTTGGTGGGTCGTGGTGCGCAGGACCAGCCCGGGCACCAGGGCGACACCCAAGCCCTCGGACACGAGCCCGAGGACGGCGACGTAGTCGTCGGTCTCGAACTCGACCCGTGGCGTGAACCCGGCCCGGTCGGCCAGCGACAGCAGGTGGCCGCGGCAGCGCGGGCAGCCGGCGATCCACGGTTCGTCCCGCAGCTGCGGCAGGCCGATCCGCTCGCCGTCGGCGAGCGGGTGGTCGGCGGGCAGGACGACGTGCAGCTCGTCGTCCAGCAGCGGCACGGTGAGCAGGCCGGACAGGTCGTCCACGTCCCGACCGGCGCTGGTTCCGGGGTAGGTGAACGCGACTGCGACGTCGCACTCGCCGGAGCGCAGGGCGGCCAGCGACTGCGGCGGCTCGCCCTCGCTGAAGGTGACCGACAGGCCGGGGTGGCGGGCCCTCAGGTCGGCCAGCGCGCGCGGGACGACGGAGGCGGACGAGGACGGGAAGGCCATCACCCGCACGCGTCCGGCGCGCAGGCCGGTGATGGCGGCGATCTCCTCGTCGGCGGTGTCCAGCGCGCCCTGCACGGTGACCGCGTGCCGGGCCAGGACGAGCCCGGCCTCGGTCAGCCGGACCGTGCGGCCGTGCCGTTCGACCAGGGCGGTGCCCAGCCGGCGCTCGAGCCGGCGGACCAGCTGGCTGACGGCGGGCTGGCTGTACCCGAGGGCGTTGGCGGCGGCGGTGAAGCCGCCCTCGTCGCCGATGGCACGGACGACCCGGAGCGCGTTGACGTCGAGCATGGACAGAGCATAACGCTGTGTTATGGACAGCGGACAGAGCCGGTCATTGTGCTACTTCCCGGATCTCGGGACCCTGGTCGGATGATCACGCACCTGGATGTCGAGACGCCGACCGCGCCCACGCCCGGCGGTCACCCGGCCTTCGCGCCGGCGCCCGGCTACCTCAACGCGGCGACGCTGGGGCTGCCGCCGCGGGCCACGGCGGACGCCGTGCGCGTCGAGGTCGAGGCCTGGCAGCGGGGTGAGGCGTGCGCCGTCGCGTACGACGCGGTCGTCAACCGGGCCCGCGCGCTGTACGCGGCCCTGGTCGGCGTGCCGAGCTCGTGGGTCGCGACGGGTTCCCAGGTGTCGGTGACGGCCGGGGTGCTGGCGGCCAGCCTGCCAGCCGGCAGTCGCGTCGTCTGCGTGGACGGCGACTTCAGCTCGATGGTCTACCCGTTCCTCGTGCAGAGGTCGCTGCACGTGCGGCAGGTTCCGCTGGAGGAGCTCGCCGATGCGGTCGCTGAGGGCTGCGACGTGGTGGCCTTCTCATTGGCCCAGTCCGCGGACGGGCGGTTGGTCGACGCCGACGCGGTCCTCGATGCCGCCCGCCAGGTCGGAGCCCTGACGTTCTGCGACCTGACCCAAGCCGTGGGCTGGCTGGCCGTGGATGCCGCCGACTTCGACGTGAGTGTCTGCTCCGCCTACAAGTGGCTGTGCTCACCGCGTGGGTCGGCGTTCACGACCGTCCGCCCCGAGGTGCTCGAGCGCCTGACCCCACTGAACGCGGGTTGGTACGCGGGGGAGTCTGTCTGGGGGTCGTGCTACGGGCCGCAGATGCGGCTGGCGAACGACGCGCGCCGGTTCGACGTGTCCCCGGCCTGGCTGTCCTGGGTGGGCACCGTGCCGTCGCTGGAGCTCTTCGCCTCGCTCACGCCCGACCAGCTGGGTCACGGGGCCGCACTGGCGGACCGGCTGCGTACCCGTCTCGACCTCGCGCCGCAGGGTCGGCCGGTGCTGTCCCTGCCGGACGCCGACGGGGTGCTCGCCCGGCGGCTCGGGGAGGCCGGGTGCACGGTCGCCGGCCGGGCCGGTCTGGTGCGCATCGCGTTCCACCTGTGGAACGACGAGGCTGACCTGCAACAGGTTGGGGACGCGCTGTCGAGATGACGGCGGCAGTTGCTAAGGTGACCGCCGTCTCGTCCAGCAAGGTGGCGGGCCGTTCACGAAGCCGCTCCCCGCACGTGGTGGGAGCGCTCTGAAAGGCTGCCCATGTCCCTGGATGTCCAAGAGCCAACGACCCACGCTGACGAGCCCGGCTCGGTGAGCCTGCTCATCGACGCCGACGTCGGCGTCCTGGTGGTGCTGCACGGTGCGATCGGCAATGAGATGCACGCCGATGTGCGGGATCTCGTTGCGGACCTGGAGTCCGACGCCGCGGGGACGGCCGGGCGCCCGGTGCAGGTGCTGGCCGAGCAGGTCACGCTGTTCGGCCTGCCCGGCATCTGGCTGCTGCTTGAGCTTCGACGGGCCGCCCGCCCGGCGGTGGTGACCCTGGTGCGACCGTCTCCCGCCGTCCGCGACGCCGTCGCACGACACAACCTCGCCGGGCTGGCAATCGTCGACTGACCTGCGCACCTGCGGTGGCGGCGGGGCGGGTCAGAGGCGGCGCAGGACCGCCTGGACGATCCCGAGCACCGAGGCGTCGTCGCCCGGGATCGGTTCGAACGACGGGTTGTGCGGCATCAGCCACACGTGCCCGTCGCGGCGCTTGAACGTCTTCACGGTGGCCTCGCCGTCCAGCAGCGCGGCCACGATGTCGCCGTTCTCCGCCGTCTGCTCCCGCCGCACCGCGACCCAGTCGCCGTCGCAGATGGCGGCCTCGATCATCGAGTCGCCCACCACCTTGAGCAGGAACAGCTCGCCGTCACCGACGAGCTCGCGGGGGAGCGGGAAGATCTCCTCGACCGCCTGCTCGGCGAGGATCGGCCCACCTGCGGCGATCCGGCCGAGGACGGGGACGTACGTCGGCGTGGGACGGGCATCGCCGGAACCGGTGGCATCGCCCTCGAAGTCCGCGGTCAGTGCGGCGGAGGCGGCCGCTGACGAGGCGGACGAGGCCACTGGCGCGTCCGGCGACATGACCTCGATGGCGCGCGGGCGGTGCGGGTCACGCCGCAGGTAGCCCTTGCGCTCGAGCGCGGTGAGCTGGTGGGACACGCTGCTCGGGCTCGCCAGGCCGGCGGCCTCACCGATCTCCCGCATGCTCGGTGGGTAGCCACGGCGCTCCACGCTGTCCCGGATCGTCTCGAGGACCTTGCGCTGGCGGGCGGTCAAGCCGTCGCCGTTGTCGCGCTCGGGCATCTCGTGCACATCGGCGGGCGGTCGTCCGAGCGTGGCCATCGTGTTCCTCCGTCGTCTGGCGGTGGGCCAACCGTAGGGCCTGACCGGCCCGGATTCAAACATCTGTTCGAACGTGTTGCCGGCCCCACGGGGGAGCGGACCACGGTCAGTGGGCGTTGTCGGTGGTCTCTGGTGTGGTGTCCCTGAGCACGAATGAGGCGACTGAGTCGAACGAGTGTTCGGTCAGGACTCGACAAGTGTCGGGGCCTGGTGCTAGAAATCGTACAGGCGTTCGATCGAACAACCGTTCGATCCTCTACTTCCCCGGAGGCCCCCATGACCGCGATCACCCTCAACGCACCGATGTCCACGCGACGTCCGGCTGCCGCGGCGCGGGCCGCGCGTCCGGCTGGCTCCAAGTGGGGTGCTACCCAGATCGCGCCGGTGCGGTCGGCGGCTCCCGCGGCCGCGCTGCGGCTGACGCGTCGCGGCAGGCTCGTGATCACCGGGCTGCTCGCGAGCGCGGCCATCGTCGTCTCGATGTTCCTCGGCGGGGTCAGCCTGGCTGGCACCGACTCGGCCCCGGTGCCGACGCGCTACGTGACCGTCGCCCCCGGGCAGACGTTGTGGGCCATCGCCGGCCAGGTGGCGCCGAACGCGGACCGTCGCGACACGGTGGCTCGCATCCAGGAGCTCAACGCTCTGCGCTCGGTGAACCTGCAGGCCGGCCAGCGGATCGCCGTCCCCACGCGTTGACGTGACGTGCACCTCGACGTGCGGCTGACCCAGGCCCCCATCCAGCACGACTGGATTGGGGGCCTCCGTCGTCCCAGCTCCGCCTTCGCGTGGTGTTCGTGCCCCTGGGGCGCGTGTGACGGCTGTGAATGCATCGGGCATGGCGCGCTTCGACCCGCACGGAAGTCCAGGACACGCCGAGCAATCCTCGTGAGGTCCTTGCGAACCTCTAGTGGACGGTCTAGCGTCTACCCCAACATCTAGTAGTTACACCGATGTGCTTCGTCCACAAGTTGTGGTCGTTACCCACAGGTCCATCCCCAGGTGATCCACAGATCCGTCCACAGCGGAGCACGGGTCGGGGCGGGAAATCGGGTCCTTGCCGGTCAAGTCGGACGGCCTCGGACTGTCGGTGGCAGATGTCAGGCTCGACCTCGAGAACGACCGCCGAGAGGAGGCGCACGTGCACTGTCCGTTCTGTCGTCACACCGACTCGCGCGTCGTCGACTCACGCGCCGCGGACGACGGCTCGTCGATCCGCCGCCGGCGCCAGTGCCCGGACTGCGGCCGACGGTTCACCACCGTCGAGACCGCGAGCCTGTCCGTGGTGAAGCGTTCCGGGGTCACCGAGCCGTTCAGCCGGGCCAAGGTGCTGTCCGGTGTACGCAAGGCCTGCCAGGGTCGGCCGGTCGGCGAGGATGACCTGGCCCTGATCGCCCAGCGCGTCGAGGAGTCCGTCCGGGCCACCGGCTGCGCCGAGATCGAGGCGCACGAGGTCGGCCTGGCCATCCTCGGGCCGCTGCGCGAGCTGGACGAGGTGGCCTACCTGCGCTTCGCGAGCGTGTACCAGGCGTTCGACTCGCTGGAGGACTTCGAGTCCGCCATCACGCTGCTGCGCGCCGAGCGCGAGCCGACGGGCGTCGAGCCCGGCGGCGTCGACTCGAGCAACGCTCCCTAGACACCGCCGGTGGCGGCGGAGGGGAAGCCGACGCCACCGGCGGTCACCACTCGAACTTCCTCGGGGCGGCTCGCTCCGAACAGCACCACACGAGTCACACGAACAACAGCAGTAACGGACTTCAGCAGGCAATACAGGTCGCGCCACGGGCGTTGACACAGACAGGGCGAGGGGACGAGGGAACATGACAGAGACCACGAGCGGCGCTCGGGGCAGTGCCCGTCGCAAGGAGCAGGCCAAGGGCGTGAGCGTGCAGCGCATCTTCACGACGCCCGGGACCCACCCCTACGACGAGGTGACCTGGGAGCGGCGCGACGTCGTCCAGCAGAACTGGAAGACGGGCGAGACGATCTTCGAGCAGCGGGGCGTCGAGTTCCCGGACTTCTGGTCCGTGAACGCGTCGACGATCGTCACCACGAAGTACTTCCGTGGTGCCGTGGGCAGCGAGCAGCGGGAGCAGACCCTGCGCCAGCTCATCGACCGGGTCGTCCTGACCTACGTCAAGGCGGGCAAGGAGCACGGCTACTTCGCCACCGACGAGGACGCCGAGATCTTCGAGCACGAGCTGACCTGGACGCTGCTGCACCAGGTGTTCAGCTTCAACTCGCCGGTGTGGTTCAACGTCGGCACCTCGTCGCCGCAGCAGGTCAGCGCCTGCTTCATCCTCGCCGTCGACGACTCGATGGACTCGATCCTGAACTGGTACCGCGAGGAGGGCCTGATCTTCAAGGGCGGCTCCGGTGCGGGCCTCAACCTCTCGCGCATCCGCTCCAGCAAGGAGCTGCTGCGCTCGTCCGGCGGCACCGCCTCCGGCCCGGTCAGCTTCATGCGCGGCGCCGACGCGAGCGCCGGCACCATCAAGTCCGGTGGCGCTACCCGCCGCGCGGCCAAGATGGTCGTGCTGGACGTCGACCACCCGGACATCGAGGAGTTCGTCGAGACCAAGGCGCGCGAGGAGGACAAGATCCGCGTCCTGCGCGACGCCGGCTTCGACATGGACCTCGGTGGGCACGACATCACCAGCGTGCAGTACCAGAACGCCAACAACTCGGTGCGGGTCAACGACGAGTTCATGCGTGCGGTCGAGGCCAAGGGCCAGTTCGGCCTGAAGGCGCGCACCGACGGTCGGGTCATCGACACCGTCGACGCGGCTGGGCTGTTCACCAAGATCGCCCAGGCCGCGTGGGCCTGCGCCGACCCGGGCATCCAGTACGACGACACCATCAACGACTGGCACACCAACCCCGAGACCGGCCGGATCACCGCGTCCAACCCCTGCTCGGAGTACATGAGCCTGGACAACTCGTCCTGCAACCTGGCCTCGCTGAACCTGCTGAAGTTCCTCAAGGACGACGACACGTTCGACGGTGCGACGTTCGCCAAGGTCGTCGAGCTCGTCATCACCGCGATGGACATCTCGATCTGCTTCGCGGACTTCCCGACCGAGCCGATCGGCGACACCACCCGCAAGTACCGCCAGCTGGGCATCGGCTACGCCAACCTCGGTGCGCTGCTGATGGCGTCGGGCCTGGGGTACGACAGCGACGGTGGCCG
The DNA here is from genome assembly GCF_039541115.1 of Angustibacter luteus. NCBI lineage: Bacteria > Bacillati > Actinomycetota > Actinomycetes > Kineosporiales > Kineosporiaceae > Angustibacter > Angustibacter luteus. Next base: position 850,976 of record NZ_BAABFP010000005.1, on the reverse strand, counting down.
TGCGCTCGCCGCCTCGATCACCTCACTGATGACTGGTACGGCGTACCGCCGGTCGGCCGAGCTGGCCGCCGTGGTCGGCCCGTACGAGGGCTACGCCCGCAACGCGGACGCCCACAAGCGGGTCATGCGCAAGCACGCGGCGGCGAACGACTCGATCCGCACGCTGACCACGCTCGACAAGGACGTGCAGCGTCTGGCCACGAAGGCATGGGACGACGTCGTGAAGCTGGGCGAGAAGAACGGCTACCGCAACGCGCAGGCGTCGGTGCTCGCTCCGACCGGCACGATCGGCTTCATGATGGACTGCGACACCACCGGCATCGAGCCGGACTTCTCGCTGGTCAAGTTCAAGAAGCTGGTCGGCGGCGGCTCGATGCAGATCGTGAACCTGACGATCCCGCGGGCGCTGAAGAAGCTCGGCTACACGACCGAGACCATCGAGGCGATCGTGGAGTTCATCGCCGAGAACGGTCACGTCATCGACGCGCCGGGCCTCAAGCCCGAGCACTACGAGGTGTTCGACTGCGCCATGGGTGCGCGCTCGATCGCCCCGATGGGCCACGTGCGGATGATGGCCGCGGCGCAGCCGTTCCTGTCCGGTGCGATCAGCAAGACGGTCAACCTGCCGGAGACGGCGACCGTCGAGGAGATCGAGGACGTCTACCTGCAGGGCTGGAAGCTCGGCCTGAAGGCGCTGGCCGTCTACCGCGACAACTGCAAGGTCGGCCAGCCGCTGTCCGACGCCAAGGCCAAGGGTGCCGACAAGGCGTACGACGGAGCGGCGGAGGCTACCGTCGAGAAGGTGGTCGAGTACCGCCCGGTGCGCAAGCGCCTGCCGAAGCGTCGTCCGTCGCAGACGATCTCGTTCGCGGTCGGCGGCGCGGAGGGCTACCTGACGGCCGGCTCGTACCCGGACGACGGCCTGGGCGAGCTGTTCCTGAAGTTCGGCAAGCAGGGGTCGACACTCGCCGGCGTGATGGACGCGTTCTCGATCGCGGTGTCGATCGGTCTGCAGTACGGCGTGCCGCTCGAGACCTTCGTCGAGAAGTTCACCAACCTGCGGTTCGAGCCGGCCGGTCTGACCGACGACCCGGACGTCAGGATGGCGCAGTCGATCATGGACTACGTGTTCCGCCGGCTGGCCCTGGACTACCTGGACTTCGACACTCGGTCCTTCATGGGCATCCACACCGCGGAGGAGCGTCAGCGCCAGCTCGAGACGGGGTCGTACGTGGCCTCGGAGTCGGATGGCAGCAGCGACTCGGATGACGACACCGAGTCCGAGATCGTGTCCCTCTCGCAGGGCGTGCCGGTCAAGGCCTCAGCGAAGGCGCCGACCGAGGCGTCCGAGGTGAAGTCAGGTGCGGGTGCTGCTTCGGCGAAGATCGTCTCTGGTGTCCACTCCTCGGCCGAGCTGCTGGAGAAGTTCCAGGGCAAGGCGGCCGACGCGCCGATGTGCATGACCTGCGGGACGAAGATGCGCCCGGCCGGTTCCTGCTACGTCTGCGAGGGCTGCGGGAGCACCTCCGGCTGCAGCTGAGTCAACGGTCGCCGAATGCCCTGCTGACGCGGACAGCAATGTCCGAGATTCGGTCAGCCGGACATGACGACAGGAAGGAGCCCCGACCCAACTGGGTCGGGGCTCCTTGCTGCATGCGGTCAGGCGCATATCAGCTCAGCGCACTGCGATCCACGCATGCACGGGGCGTGCGTCCTTCCGTCCAGATGGACGCAGGATCGACTGGCTACGGCGATACACCCCGACGATGCCTGGGCGTGCCTGCTGCCGATCTGGCGCCGCTTGGCTAGAGCAGGGCAGCAATCTGCGCTTCGGCGATCCAGGAGCCATCGCGACGCGAGCTCCACTCTCGCTCGAGGACGAGAAGCCCGTACTGCTCGGCGGCGTTGTCGGTCCAGAGCACGTCGCGCGCCTCGCTTCGGGTGATTCCTGTGCGGAGGTGACCAGCGCCGAGTATGGGTGCCAGTAGACCTGCGAATCTGCACGGGAGGGCGCGTCACTTCCCGCGTCGGGCGCCGCAGTTTCACTCTCATGCCGATGTGCGCGCGGATGGTCGTGCGCTTCTAGGGCGCTGTTGTGGTTCGCGGAGAGAGGATGAGGCGGGCCCCGACTGCATCGAGGGTGACGCGGTAGCGCTCAAGGTAGTCGGTGCCAATGAGTCCGTCGTGAATGATTTCCTGGAACTGCACTCGCGGTTCGGGCTGAGCGGTCTCGGGTGCGCCCTTGAGGTGGACTTGGCCGGCGATCGTGCTCCAGTGTCGTGTCCATTCATGCCCCGTCTCGTCAACGCCCGTCGTCGTGGTGACCGATGCGTGCGCAAGATCCACTCCGCACTCGTCCAGGTACTGCACGTCGAGGATGGTGTTCTGGGAACCGGTGTCGACCTCGACCTCGATCTCCCGTCCGCTGGGCAGGATCAGGACAGCGAAGGGGGTCAGGGCAGGGCCCTCCGCGCGCATCTGGAGTGGAATGACATAGCCCTGCTCATCCAATCCGGCCACGGGGCGCACGGTCAGGCTCATCGCGTCGGGGTCGGTCGTAACGGCGTTTCCCGCAAAGAACCGCGGGCTCAAGATTCCGGCGAACCCAGTCGGACCATCGACCGGACCGAGGTCTGCGACGACGGCACGATGCCCGTGGATCGAGTAGTCGCCAAGCCTGAGCTCCGGGAGTTGCACGATCGGGAGTGTGAGCTCCTGCCCGGACATGCGGCGGCCGGTGAAGGTCTCTCCCGTAAGGCGTACATCGGAACGGGCGGCGATCTGGGGCGAGACAACGGTGACGCCGATGCCGGAGTCGACCAAGAACCGATGCTTCTCGCCAGCCAGTGCCACGGGGACGCGGACCATGTGGCCGACACGGTCAAACGCGGTGGTCGAGGTCATGACGGCATCATCTCGGAGGCACCGCTGCCTACCGAGCAGAAGGGTGACGACACGCGGTGTGAACGCACTCATCTGCCGCGGATGGCGTGCGGTCGTGGGGGTCGCGTCAGTGGTCGTGTGAGGCCACGTCCGGTGTCACACTCGCGGCCATGGGAAGTGAGGTCGAGCAGGAACTTGATGACAGGTGGTGGCTCGGCCTTCGCAAGCGTGCGTTGGAGTCGGTTGACGTCCACGAGTTTGTGGTCGTGCTGAACTTCGCGGGAGGGTCCGTATTGTCGATTGAGGCCGCCGCGACGGTACGGGCGGTCTCCGCACCGGGCACTGAGACTGCTGTGGTGACGCGCATGGCGGACGGCACGGTCTGGACATCCGAGGTCTTGATGTCCCTGGTCGGGCAGCAGCTCCTGGTGAGCGTGGGATTCAAGGATGGTGCGCTACGACTTGTGTTCGAGTCAGGACTGATGCTCGACGTTCCTCACGACGAGCAGTACGAAGCCTGGCAGTTGACCGGGGTCTCCGGACGCAGGTGGGTTTCCCTTCCCGGCGGTGGACCCGCGACCTTCCCCGGAGGACCTTCGTAGCGCCCTTTCATGCCTCGGATCGTGCGCGGTCATGCCGATCCGAGTGACCTACGCGTCCCCAGACCACATGTTCTCGAACTCGTCAGATGAAATGGCCCAATCGGACCAGTCCTCGCGCTCGTCGAGCTGCGCTTGCCCGAGCCGGCCGTACTCGTCCTCCAGATGGTCAGGGCCGTAGCGAAGCGTGGGACCGCTGTCGTAGACCTCAATCTGACGCGACGGCCATCCTTCCTTCGTGACCTCGAAGAAGTACGTCGCCGCGCCCCATGAGTCGAAGCCGTCGCCACGGGTCTCGTCCCAGCGTCGCTTGAACCAGCGGATCTGCACGCGCGAAGGATGTCACGCGGAGCGTCCGGATCTGCCGCGTTGAGGGCGGCTACGCTCGCCCGGATCTGCCGCGTGGGGTGTGGTCACGTCCTCACCGGCCCGCGGCGTTCATCGCCCGCTGTGAGGTGCGATCAAGCTCCCAGTTCGCGACTCCACAACTCCGTGACGGCCTCGGCATACACCTGAGCGAGCATGTGCAGTGAGTCGACAGCCGTGTCTGCCACGCGGGGGTGCGGATCGGTCAGTCGTTCCAGGATGACCGGGAGGCTCGACAACTGCCGTAGTAAGCCCAGCTCCCTGACGATCCACAGCCGGGTTCCCGCCCGCACGTGCCCGGCGAGCTGCTCCAGTCGATGCGCGAACTCCTGTGAGCCGCTGTCCTCGGGGTAAGCCCTCTCAGGTCCGTGGCGGATGTGCGGCATCATGCCATTCAGGTCCCAGTCGGCAGCATGCTCGAAAACACGGACGGCAGCTTCCCGCCAACCGGCGTCTCCCGCCGCGTCGGCCGCCTGGATCAACCGTTCCGCGTCCCGCCAGACCTCGTCATCGTCCCAACGAGGGTCATCCTCATCGGGGAGGGGCTCCCACGTGGACAACGCCGCAAGCAGCTCAGCTTCGTTCGCCCAACGCACGCGAGCAGAGTAGTGGCCCACGAACGAGCAGCACGGCAGAACTCCAAGAGGCGTCGACCTGTGCTCTGGCCGGATTGAGCCCAGCGAAAGGGACAACTACAACAACGGGACCTGCGGCCGATCGCCGCACGGTCGTGCCGATGAGCGGACGGCGGCATCTGCTGGGTGATGACCCCCGGCTGGTTTCACCCGGTGGGGGTGAATTGGCCGTGACGGCGGTCAGTAGTGTCGACGATATGACGCAGATCAAGGTCAACGCTGACAACTTCAAGCGGGCCGAGACCCACCGGATGATGGCTGGCCTGCAGCGCGACGCCGGCGGGGTGAACGTGTTCTCGCACAACCGCGAGCCCGCGGAGATCGACAAGCAGACCGTGATCCGGATGAACCGTGACACGCTCTACAGCTTCGCAGTCGTCGACATCTCACAGGGCGCCACCCTCACCGTCCCGGACTCCGGTGAGCGGTACCTGTCGGTGATGATCGTCAACGAGGACCACTACATCAACAAGGTCTTTCACGACGCCGGTCGCTACGAACTCACCGTCGAAGAGTTCGACACCCCCTATGTCGTCGTCGCCGCCCGCACGCTCGTCGATCCCACCAACCCCAACGATCTCGCCGCCGTGGCCGCCGTCCAGGACGGGTTCGCGTTGCAGGCCACGTCAGGTCGGACGTTCGAACTGCCCGACTACGACACCGAGAGCCTCGACCGCACCCGCAACGCGCTGCTCGCTCTGGCCTCCGACCTGAGTGCGTTCTCGGAGATGTTCGGCCGCCGCGAGCACGTCGATGCTGTGCACCACCTCATCGGCTCGGCTGCCGGGTGGGGCGGCCTACCGGACGCCGAAGCGACATACGTGGGTGTCTTCCCGAACCTCCCGGTTGGCGAGTACGACCTGACCGTCGGCGACGTTCCCGTCGACGGTTTCTGGTCGATCTCGGTCTACAACGCCGAAGGGTTCTTCGAACCCAACGAGCAGGGGGCGTACAGCGTGAACAACATCACCGCCGCCCGCAACAACGACGGCAGCGTCACGGTGCGCTTCGGCGGCGAGGGTAACAACGCCCTGCCCATCACTGACGGCTGGAACTACATCGTCCGCCTCTATCGCCCGCGCCCAGAGATCCTGACCGGCGACTGGACCTTCCCCGCCCTCGGCGCATAGAGCCGGGTCCGATCGCCCGGATCTGCCGCGTTGAGGGCGGCTACGCTCGCCCGGATCTGCCGCGATGAGGGCGTGCGTCATGTAGCCGCATGCACCCGGCAGGTCCCGCTGCTGGCGCTGTGCCTCGTCCCTTCGGGGGCACTTCCATCTGACTCCCAAGCGGCTGGACGAGCGGACCGCCGGTCAGCGGTCGAGCTCGTGGACCACTCCGTGGACGATGTCTTGGGCATCGCGGGAGAACCCGTGGAAGATGCCGGAGCATCGCCGGGTCAGCCAGGGGAATCCCACGTACCAGAGGCCGGGCCAGGGGGCTGCGCAGCCGTCGTGCTCGAGTCGGCCGTCTGGACCGAACAGGGGAAGATTGACCCAGGACAGGTCACCCGTGAAACCGGTGCTCCAGATCAGCGTGGTCACGTCCGCTGAGTGCAGATCGAGGACGGCCGCGCCGGGATCTGGCACCGGACCGCCCGGCCGGTCCGCCGTTGCAGGGTCGGGCGCCACGATGTCGTGTTCCTCGATGTGGTGGTCGATCAGGGACCTGAGCCTGGCCCAAGCGTCGTCAGCCTGGGCCGCGTACGCCGAAGGGGAACCTTCGAATCCGATCGTCTCGCCGTCGGCCGAGGCGAAGCGGCCTACCAGCCGCACGCCGAGACCGGACAAGATGCGCAGGTCGAGGCTGCGTCCCCCTGCCAGCAGTGGGACGGTCAGTGCCGTATCGGTCGGGTGGGGCAGGTCCTGCGGGCGCTGATCCCAGAAGCCGCAGTCGACCAGCCAGGCAAGCGACTCACGTCCTCGGTAGAGCCACGGGATGCGGCCCACCCGGCTCGTGGACAGATAGACCGTGCGTCCGGCCAGGGCCAGGTCCTCGGCGATCTGGCACCCGGACTGTCCTCCTCCCACGACGAGCACCGCGCCATCAGGCAGCTGGCTGGGAGATCGATAGTCAGAGGCGTGCAGCTGATGCACCCGTGGCGCAACGAGCCCCGCTTGGGCAGGCCTTCGAGGCACGTTCAGCAGGCCAGAGGCCAAGACCAAGGTCGGGGCGGACAGGGTTCCATCCGGCGTGGAGACCAGGAAGCCCGGGGGAATGCTGTCCACCGCCGTCACCGCCGTGCGAGGACGAACCGGGAGAGCCTGCGCCTGCTCGGTCAACAGCTGGACGACTTCGTCCCGCGGGCATGTCGTCCCCAGGCCCGGCCCTGCGCGAAGCCCGTCGTTCATCGAGTCAGGCGTGTTCAGCGTGAAGCTGTCCCACCGCTGGCGCCGCCAGGTATCGGCCACGTCGTGCCGTTCAAGGACCAGATGCTCGACGCCAACCTCCGACAGAGCCCGGCTCACCGCCAGACCCGCCGCCCCGGCCCCCACCACCACACACTGGGTGTCCACGGCCCCAGGATCCCCCGTGGGGGCGTGCCCGCGCGAGGCCTACGTTCCCTCATCCTTCACGCGATCAATCGAACGGGCATCGCTGTCAACGATGGCCACTCGGCAGACGCCAAGGCTGACAGGGCAACCGGGACGCACGACCGGCCGCGATCAACAAGATCTGCCGGGATCCGGGCCTGCGTCACTCCGCCGCGAAGCGCTGCATGGACGAGGCCGGGTCCGCCAGGGCCTCAGATGCATCTGCCGACAGGTCACCACGACCTGTCGCTCCTGGGCGGACAGGAGTCAGGGGTGACCCCGAACACGCGTCAGGGTCCGGTCAGGGGCGGGTGGGGTCTCAGCCCCGATGCGCGCGACCGGTCGGTCGGCGACGCTGGACGCATGATCAAAGTGACTGAGCTGTCCAGGTTGTACGGAGGTCTGCGGGCCGTCGACGACGTCACCTTCTCGGCCCGACCGGGCCGGGTCACCGGCTTCCTCGGCCCCAACGGCGCCGGCAAGTCGACCACCATGCGGGTGATGGTCGGGCTCACGCCGCCCAGCGCCGGGCAGGCCACGGTGCTGGGCCGGCGGTACGCCGACCTGCCGAACCCGGGCCTCGAGGTCGGTGTCCTCCTCGACGCGTCGGCACAGCACGCCGGCCGTACTGGCCGGGAGACACTGCGCATCGCGGCTCGCACGATGGGCCTTCCACTGTCGCGAGTGGACGAGATGCTCGACACCGTCAGCCTGACCGAGACCGAGGCGGGCCGCCGGGTTCGTCACTACTCGCTCGGGATGCGCCAGCGACTCGGGATCGCGACCGCACTGATCGGCGACCCTGAGGTGTTGATCCTCGACGAGCCCGCCAACGGGCTGGACCCGGCGGGCATCCGCTGGATGCGTGAGCTGCTGCGTGGGTTCGCGAACCGTGGCGGCACCGTGCTGCTCTCCTCGCACCTGCTGCACGAGATCGAGGTCATCGCCGACGACCTGGTGGTCATCGGCAACGGCAGGATCGTGGCGCAGGGCACCAAGGACGAGCTGCTCGCCTCCGCCGGCACGATCGTCCGAGCCGGGGCGGTCGCCGATCTCGGCAGCGCCCTGGCCGCGTCCGGGATCAAGGTCGTCCCGATGGGCGACGACGGCTTCCGCGCCGACGCCGACCCCGACGAGGTCGGCAAGGCCGCCCACGCTGCCGGCGTACCCCTGCGCGAGCTGCGGACCGCCGACGGCGCCGGGCTCGAGGAGATGTTCCTCGAGCTCACCGCAGACACATCCCGAGAAGGAGCAGCAGCATGACCACCTTGACCGCAGCACCCACCGTGGGCCGGGTCCGCCCGACCCGGCCGGTCCCGGCCAAGATCCCGTTCACCCGGGTGCTCTGGGTCGAGCTCACCAAGATGTTCGACACCCGATCAGGGTTCTGGCTGGTCGCCAGCATCGGGATCAGCGCCGTCCTGGCCACCGGCGCGGTCATCGTGTTCGCGCCGACAAACGAGCTGACCTACGACTCGTTCGGAGCGGCGATCGGCTTCCCGATGGTGGTGATCCTGCCGATCATCGCGATCCTCTCGGTGACCAGCGAGTGGAGCCAGCGCAGCGGTCTGACGACGTTCACGCTCGTCCCGAACCGGTCCCGTGTGATCATGGCCAAGATGATCAACTCGATCGTCCTGGGTGCGGCGTCCATCGTGGTCGCGCTCGGCATCGGGGCCATCGGCAATATCGTCGGCTCCGCGATCGCCGGGGTGGACACGGTCTGGGACATCTCCTTGAACCAGGCCTTGTCGATCATTCTCGCGAATGTGCTCGGGCTGCTGATCGGCTTCATGCTCGGGTTGCTCATCCGGAACTCGGCCGGCGCAGTCGTGGCCTACTTCGTCTACGGCTTCGTGCTGGCCGGGCTGACCGGCCTGCTGGCGACGAGCCAGCAGTGGTTCGCCGACATCCAGCCGTGGGTGGACTTCAACTACGCCCAGGGATTCCTGTTCGATGGCAACCTGACCGGCGAGCAGTGGGCCAACGTAGGCGTGTCGGGCCTGCTCTGGATCGTCCTCCCACTCACCGTCGGCCTGTTCCTCGTCCGGCGGTCCGAGGTCAAGTAGCCGCCCGACCATCGAGTGACGCGGAAACGTCGTCTGCCACCTGTGGGACGACGGTTCCGCGTCACTCGACGCGCTTGGCTCAGGGGGAGGCAGTGCCCTCGACGTAGTCGGAGTCGTGGCCCTCGAAACAGGCCACGGACGAACGTCGGGTCCGCCGATCGACACGAAGTTCAGTACAAGCCGGCGTTCGACAGCTGCGTCATACCGCCGCGACCGGGCGCTGACTCGCCTCGCAGGTACGTCAGGCGATTCGGCCCGGTGTCGTCGCGAGGGGCGCCGGCTGCGTGGAGCTGCTGCTCACGCTTCTGGGATGGGTCGGCCGAAGTTCTCCAGCGTGATGTCGGATGGCTCGGGGCCGCCGCGCCGGTCGGTGTCGAGGGCGTCGATGGCGCCAAGCTCGTCGGCCGTGAGGTCGAAGTCGAAGACGTCGAAGTTCTCGGCGATGCGGTGGAGCTTGGTGGACTTGGGGATGACCGAGCGACCTTGCTGGAGGTGCCAGCGGAGCATCACCTGGGCGGGCGTCTTGCCGTGCGTCGCGGCGATCTCACCGATGCGGGGGTTCTCCAGGGTGCTGCCGTGGCTGCCGTCGCGGTAGAAGGTGATGCCACCGATGGGCGACCACGCCTGGGTGAGGATGCCGTGCTCGGCGCCGAACGCCTGGACCTCGCGCTGCTGGAAGTAGGGGTGGACCTCGAGCTGGTTCACCGCTGGGACGACCTTCGCCTTCTCGAGCAGGGCGGTGAGGTGGTCGGCCATGAAGTTGCTGACCCCGATCGCGCGGACCTTGCCGTCTGCGAGCAGTGTCTCCAGCGCCCGGTACGCCTCGAGGGTCTTGTCGAAGTCGGAGGGCAGTGCTTGGTGCAGGATCAGCAGGTCGATCTGGTCGACGCCGAGCTTGGCGGCGCTCTTGTCGAAGCCGTGGAGGGTCTGCCCGTAGCCGTAGTCGCTGATCCAGATCTTGGTCTCGATGAAGACCTCGTCGCGAGCAACGCCGGACTTGTGGATGGCTTCGCCGACCTGACGCTCGTTGCCGTATGCCGCTGCCGTGTCGATGTGGCGATAGCCCGTCTGGAGCGCCGCCTCCACGGCGGCTCGCGTCTCCTCCGGTGGGGTCTGGAAGACGCCGAGGCCGATCGGCGGCATCTCGACGCCGTTGTTCAGCTTGAGCATGGTCATCCTCTCGACTGTGGGTCGGGGCCCAACTCGATTGTGGCAGTGCGCGGGGCATCCGCCAGGGGGTGGTCAATGATCCTTGGAGCAGGACCGTTCGCTCGGAATGTGACTGGCCGCGCTCATGTCCCAAGGCACTGGTGCAGCTCCTGCACGTCGGCAAAGCACGGCGCATCGAGCGGGCCGTTCTCAGACCCGATGTAGATGGGATGCATCCCCGCCGCGTCTGCAGCGGCGACATCGAACTCGTGCGAATCCCCGACGTAGACGCACTCGGCAGGGCTGACACCGAACCCCTCGGCGGCGGCAACCATGATGCGGGGATCCGGTTTGAAGTAGCCGACCTCAACCGCCACCACCACAACCTCGACCCACCGGTCGAGTCCCGTCGCCACGATGCGGGCACGCTGCGCAGCGGCGTCGTAGGCATTCGTCACGATGCCCAGCCGGTAGGACAAGGCCAAATGCGCGAACAGGGCCTCAGCACCCCGCACTGGTCGTGTCTCAGCCAGCAGCGCAGCGCGGTAGGTGTCGACCGCCTGATCGGTGCGATTGGCCCGGTCGTAGCGGTTGCACAGAGCGGCGACACGGGACTGATCGAGACCTCGACTGACGTCGCCAGCTGCCCACGTCCGATAGAACGCGGTTCGTGCCGTCACCGATGCAGCATGGAACTCGTCGGCAGGTACGTCGGCGAAGTAGCGGAGCCGAAGTGTCTCGACAGCGGCCCGGTCAGCGGTGTCGTAGTCAGTCAACGTTCCGTCGAAATCGAACAGCCACGCTGTCGCTGAGTGGTGGTGCTCTGTGAGCATGCCGGTCCTACCCAGTCACGGGTGGCGCAGAAAGTCGTGGGTGTCGTTCTGGTCGACCTGCTCGAACCCCTCGCGCAGGTACAGCCGCCGGGCGTCCGCATTGACCCGGTGGACCTGCATGAGGACGCCCTTGCCCTGGGTGTGAGCGCGCTCAACGGTCCACGAGAGGACGGCGGTGCCGATCCCACGGCCCTGATGCCTCGGGTCGACCTCGACCAGCTCAATCCACACGTCACCGTCGCGGTCGCCCAAGTACACCGAGGCGACCGGTACGCCCTCGTGCTCAAACAGGAAGACGTCGAACTCATCGAGCAGCGGCGTGAAGAAGGCGCGCTGCTGTCCGTCCTCCCATGGACCGTACGCGCGCTCCACGAGATCGCGATGGGCCGCGTCGTGCAGCTGGAAGAGCCACTCGTGGTCGCTCGGCGTGCAGGGACGGGGAGCGGGGCGGGTCGCGCTCATTGCAGGCACCTACGTCGTCGTCGGTCAGAAGGATCGGCCAGGACATCATCGGTCAACGCGCCCCACGTATCAGCGCCGGGGCGGCGTGGAGCCTGGTCCCGCCGGGCAGCTCCTCTGCGCTTGTCCGGGCTTGAACAGGGTCATGGGGCCCCCGGGCGACTGCACCGACAGGGTCACCAAACAGAACGGTCCGCCAGCGCCGACACGGAACGGCGCGCGTTCTGATGCACAGGAGCGAGGCGGTCATGGGCGATGACTTCGCCGGTCCCGGCGGGTCTGACCTCTGTCGAACCATCGTGTAACGGTGTCCGCGGAGAATGGAGGGACGGCTGTGGAGATCATCAACCTGGGCGAGGCCGAGGGGTTGCCGCCGGTCAGCTGGGGTGCGGTTGCCGACAAGCTCACCGCGCGGGCGGCGCCGGCTCGAGACGCGCACAACGCGCGAACGACCTGGCTGAGCACGCTCAACGAGGACGGCAGCCCGCACGTGACTGCGGTCGGGGCCATGTGGCTGGACGACGCATTCTGGTTCCAGACGGGTTCGGGCACGCGCAAGGGCCGCAACGTCACGCGCGATCCGCGATGCTCGATCGCCTTGTCGATCCCCGAGGGAGACGTCGTGGTCGAAGGTGACGCCGCCCAGGTGACGGAACCGGGCGTGCTGGCGCGCATCGCGCAGGCGTGGGCGGACGATGGCTGGCCGGCGGAGCTGGACAAGAGCGAGACCGGCATCACCGCCCCTTTCAATGCACCCTCCCAGGGACCACCGCCGTGGAACGTGTATCGCATCGAGCCACGCTCTGCGACGGTCGTGCTGGCAACGGAGCCAGGAGGTCTGACCCGCTTCAGGTTCTGAGGCGCTCGAGTCAGGTGAGAGCCTGCACCCCGCGGACACCGCGCGGGCCGACGGCAGCGCGAGGTCAGGCCCCGCTGACGACCACCAGCTCGTTTCCTTCAGGATCGGCGATCCGCCAGCGACCCGCCGACTCGTCAAGGAGCCGGCCACCGGCTGCGACCGCCGTGGCGAGGCGCGCCTGCGCCACGTCCGACGGCACCGCGAGCTCGGCGTGGATGCGGTTGCGCTGCCGACGCCGCTCGGTCTCGGACGCGTCGATCTCCTGGAACACCAGCACCGGGTTCAACCGCCGCGGGTCGTAGATGTCGCTGACCCCGGCTCGCCGATCCTGGGCGTATCCGAGTGCGGCGATCCAGAACGCGCGCACCGCGTCGACGTCGGCAGCGTCGAAGAAGAGCTGAGCGAAGCGCGGCAGCCCCGGATCGGCGGTGGCTCCGAGCTCGCGGGCAGCGGCTTGGAGACGTCCCGCGAGGTCGGTGAAGTCGAGCTCGAGGCCATGCGCGTCGTCGTCCGCCTGGTCCTTGCCGCTGTCGAAGATCACGAGCCCGGGCCGCAGGTCGACCAGCAGCGGGAAGCCAGCGTCATCTGCCAGTGCCGCTGCCGCGGCGGCCAGCTCACGCTGCTGCGTGGGCGAGGTGATGCGGTAGCACGCCATCGCGCTGAACACCGCCTGCCAGTCGGCGGTCCCGACACTCTCGCCGAGTGCCGCGCCGGGGACCAGGTCGACCTCGTTGCCGTCGGGGTCGCTGTGACAGACCCCGTACGGTCCTGATGCCTCACCCGGACTCGCCTGCTCGACCGCCGCAGCCGGTCGCACGACGTCGAGGTGGAGGCGGTTTCGCAACGGCCGGGGCTCGGTCGACTGCCGGACACGAATCGCGGGGTCGCGACGCAACCGGTCCGTCAACCCGCCGTCCTCCCCGGGCGCGTAGTCGAGCACGCCCTGCCAGAACTGCCGCACCCCAAGCGGGTTGGCGGATTCGACCACGACGCTGAGGGACTGCAGCACGGCCGGGTTGGGGGGCAGCCCGAGAACCCGCGCGGCTGCCGAGACTGCATCGGCGTACTCGTCCGAGTCGAGGCGCACCCGGACGCCGGTCGCCCGCAGGTCGACCACGATGTCGGCCGACAGCTCCACGACGCGCCCGGCCAAGGCGGCGCCTTCGCTCAGCGAGGACGCGTCGAACCACGTCGTGGTCACACCGTCAACTACCCGCCAGCCCGTTCCGCTCTCGGTCATGCCCGGCACTGTAGAGCCCCCCCCGCAGGTAGGTCTCGACACGCCACCACGTCTTGCGTGATCTGGCCGGGCTGTGCTGGGACGCTGTGCAGGCGACGCTCATTGGACGCCGCCTGGTCCAACTCAAAGAGGAATGACCATGGACGCAATGACGACGAGTTTCGGCGAGGTCCTGCTGTGGAGCTTCTGGTTCTTCATCTGGATCGCGGCGCTGATGGTGTGGTTCCGCTGCCTGTGGGACCTGTTCGGCGACCAGTCCCTCAGCGGCTGGGGCAAGGCGGGCTGGGTCATCCTGCTCGTCTTCGTGCCGTGGTTCGGCGCACTGATCTACCTGATCGCCCGCGGCAGGAGCATGAGTGAGCGGCAGGCGGCGGCCGCCGCGCAGCAGCGGTCGGAGCAGGAGAAGTACATCAAGCACGTGGCGAGCTCGTCCCAGGGACCGACCGAGCAGATCGCCAGCGCCAAGGCGCTGCTCGACGCCGGGACCATCACGCAGGCCGAGTTCGACGCCTTGAAGGCCAAGGCGCTCGCCTGACCTCAGGCGCTCGACGTAGGTCGGGTGCCGTGCCCTCTACTCGGTGGGTGAGGCCGTCGCCGTGGTCGGCAGCGTGTGCGTGTGCGCTGCCGCCGCGGCCGCGGAGTCGCCCAGGCTGCCGCGCGCGGCGCGGTGGCGTCCGATGACGACGGCCATCAGCACACCGACGAAGCTGAAGGCGGCCATCACCCAGGACGCGGTCGCCAGTCCCGAGGCGAGAGCGTCGGCGGGTGGGTTGCCTTCGGCCGTGCGGTCGGCGATGACCGAGCTGAAGATGCTGGCCGCCAACGCGGTTGCCACAGCAGCGCCGACGTAACGGGCCATGTTCGATACCCCCGAAGCGGACCCGACCTGGTTCGCGGGGACGCAGGCGGTGGACGCGGACGACGCCGGCCCGTTGGACAAGCCCATCCCCACCGCGACCGCGACCAGCGGCAGCAAGAACGCGGCGTACTTCCATGACGAGTCCACCAGGCCAAGCGCGGCGAACCCGACCGTGGTGACCAGGAAGCCCACGCCGATGACCTGACGGCCGCCGAGCTTCGCAGCGAGGCGGGGGATCAGTGGTGCCACCACGACGAGGCCGACGGTGGCTGGCAGGGTGCCCAGACCCGCCTCGAGCGGGCTGAAGTCCAAGGTGGAGGGGTCCTGGAAGTACAGGCTGAGCAGGTACATCAGCGCGTTGATCGTGCCGGCGCCGATGAGGATGGCGATGGTCGAGCCGACCAGGATCCGGTTGCGCAGCAGCGCAAGGTCGAGCAGCGGGACGGACACGCGCTTCTCCACGGCGACGAACGCGAACCCCGACGCGATGGAGACGGCCAGGCATCCCAGCGTGGCTGCCGAGAACCAGCCCCAGTCGCTGCCCTTGCTCAGCGCGAGGATGAGTGGTGCCAACGTCAGCGCGACGAGAACGGTGCCCGCGTAGTCGATCGAGCGAGACCGCTGCGGGTCCCGCGACTCCGAGACGGTTACCGCCGTCAGGACGATGCAGGCGATCGCGATCCCGGCGTCAACCCAGAACAGCCCCTGCCAGCCGGTCAGGTCCACCAGGAGGCCGCCGAGCAGGGGGCCAGCCGCGGCGCCCACAGCGGCGGCGGCGCCCCAGAGAGAGACCGCGCGAAGCTGCGCCTGTCCGCTGTTGGCGACGGAGAGAAGGCTGAGCCCGCAGGCCAGGATGGTGGCGCCCGCCGCGCCCTGGATCAGTCGGCCGGCGATCACCCCGCCGCCGGTGGTCGACAGGGCGATGAGGATGCAGGACGCCACGAACAGCAACAGTCCGAGCTGGAACACGCGTCTGCGCCCGAAGACGTCGCCCAGGGAGCCCGAGGTCACGATCACCGCGGCACCGACGAGTGAGTACCCCGTCACGGCCCATTGCAGGGTCGAGACGTCCATGCCGGTGTCCTCGCTGATGGCGGGCAGCAGGATGCTCACGGCGGACGTGTTGGCGTTCACCACGAACGTGGACAGGCACGTCGCGGCGAGAACCCCGCTGGCGCGTCCCGCGCCCGCCGTCGCCCCACTCACCTGAGCCATCCCACCAGTCGATCCGTTCTCTCAGCCGCGCCACGAACCAGGGAAATCGCGGTCAGCCTACGCGTCGCGTCAACGGTTCTCGCGATGTTGATCTTGGTGGGCCCAGCCTCTTGATTTCACCTTTGGATGAGATCACAGTGGGGCTGCGGGTTTCCTGCGACAAGCGTTGGGACGGCACCGCATGGATAACTTCGTCGTTGCTCTCGAAGGTCTTGTTGTCCTCGCCGCGATCTTCCTCGGCGTGCGGATGGGGGGCATCGGTCTCGGCCTGTGGGGCGTCGCCGGCACGGCCGTGCTGGTCTTCGGTTTCCAGATGGACCCCGGAACCCCACCGGTTGACGCGTTCTTCATCATCATCGCGGTCATCACCGCGTCGTCGGCCATGCAGGCAGCCGGTGGCATCGACTGGCTGGTGTCCAT
This sequence comes from Angustibacter luteus, assembly GCF_039541115.1. NCBI lineage: Bacteria > Bacillati > Actinomycetota > Actinomycetes > Kineosporiales > Kineosporiaceae > Angustibacter > Angustibacter luteus. The sequence goes on along the minus strand of NZ_BAABFP010000005.1, from coordinate 834,856 downwards.
CGCCTCCCGGATCATCCGGGCCAACCCGAAGCGGATCACGCTCGTCGCGCCGCTGGTCTCCTTCGTCTTCACTGTCGGAGCCGGCACGTCGAACATCTACTTCGCGCTCATCCCCGTCATCAACGAAACGGCCTACCGCAACGGCATCCGGCCCGAGCGCCCGCTGGCATCCTCGACCGTGACCTCGGCCCTCGGCATCACCGCCAGCCCGGTGTCGGCGGCGATGGCGGCCTACCTGACGCTCCTGCCGGACGACTTCACGCTGACCGACATCCTGATGATCACCATCCCCGCCTCCATCGTGGCCTGCATCGTCACCTCGCTGGTGCAGCAACGGATCGGCGCCGAGCTCAAGGACGACCCCGAGTACCTTCGGCTGGTCGCCGCGGGTGAGGTCGAGGTGCCGGAGGAGGTCATGGCGGGGCTGCCCGCCGAGACCCAGTCCGCGGCGCGGGCGGCCGCGGCGCGCACGTCAGTGGGTTCGGTTGCAACAGCCGAGCCGCCTAGCGCTGAAGAGACCGCCGAAGCCGCGGCCCACGGGCGGACCAGTGCGCTGATCTTTCTGGCCGGTGTCGCCTTCATCGTCATCATGGGCCTGTTCGAGGACCTTCGGCCAACCGTGGGAACGGGCGAGGACGCCGGGCCGCTGAGCATGACGGTCGTCATCGAGCTCGCGATGTTCACCGTCGCGTTGATCATCCTGCTGGTCGGGAAGATCGCACCGGCCAAGGTACTCGAGCAGCCGCTCCTCTCGGCCGGGATCGTGGCGGCGATCGCCCTGTTCGGCATCGCGTGGATGGCCGACACCTTCATCGCGGGAAACCCGCAGATCATCGACTGGATGGGGTCGGTGGTGAAGGATCACCCGCTGTTCCTCGCGGTCGCGCTGTTCCTGGTCTGCGGCCTGACCACCAGCCAGTCCGCCACCACCCGCACGCTCGTCCCGATCGCACTGGCCGCCGGCATGTCACCGGCGATCATCACGGCGATGTGGCCGTCCCTGGTCGGCGTCTGGTTGTTCCCCGCCAACGGTTCGCAGATCGCCGCGGTGGCCATCGACAAGACCGGGACGACGAAGCTGAGCCAGGTACCGGTCTGGCACTCCTTCACCATCCCAATGCTGGTCTCTTGGGTGAGCGTGGTCGCAGTCGGCCTGGCCATCGCGGCTGTTGTGAAGTGATCTGAGGGGGAGACATGGACATCCAGGAAGCCAGGGCTCGTACCGCTGACCTGATGCCAGAAGTGATGGCAGACCTCATGTCCTTGGTCGGGGTGCCGTCCGTCGCCTTCCCCGGTTACCCGCCCGAGCCGGTGGAGGAGATGGCCCAGCGCACGCTCGAGCTGTTCCGGGGCGCGGGATTCGCCAACGCCCAGCTGATGGATGTCCCCGACGGGTACCGGCCCGTGTACGGCGAGATCGCTGGTCCGCCTGGCTCGCCGGTCGTCATGCTGTACGCGCACTACGACGTCCAGCCGGCGCCGATGGCGCAGGGCTGGACGAGCGACCCGTGGACGCCGACCCGCAAGGACGACGGGCGGATCTACGGCCGCGGGGTCGCCGACGACAAGGGCGGTCTGGCCATGCACCTCGGGATGCTCCGCGCCTTCGACGGAAAGCCGCCCTGCACCGTCCGGCTGATCGTCGAGGGGATGGAGGAGACCAACAGCAACCTCGAGGAGTTCGTCGAGAGCCACCCCGAGCTGTTCGACGTCGACCTGTTCGTCATCGCCGACATGGGGAACCTGCGCGTCGGTGAACCGGTGCTGACCACGACGCTGCGTGGTGATGTCGCCTGCGTCGTGACGGTGCGAACCCTCGAGCACCCGTTGCACTCCGGGGTGTTCGGCGGCGCGGCTCCGGACGCCATGATGTCGCTGGCCCGCCTGCTGGCCAGCCTGCAGGACGACGACGGCAACGTCGCCGTCGAGGGCGTCTCACGGTTCAGCTGGGACGGCGTCGACATGTCCTCGCAGGAGTTCGCGGACAGTGCGGACCTCCTGGAGGGTGTGCAGGTGACTGGCCAGCGGTCGATCGCCGACACCCTGTGGGCGGAGCCTTCCGTGTCGGCCATCGGGGTGGACATGACGTCGATCGCGGGCTCCTCGAACGTGCTCGTTCCCGAGGCCAAGGCGAAGATCTCGATGCGCATCGTGCCGGGTGCGGACCCGGTGGCCGAACTGGACGCGCTGGTCCGTCACCTGGAGTCCCACGCGCCGTGGGGGGCGCAGGTCTCGATCGAACGCACCAAGGAGGCGCCGCCGTTCCGTTGTGCCACCGACGGTCCGGGCTACGCAGCGGCCCGGGCTGCGCTGGCCGACGCCTACGGCAAGCCGGTCGGCGAGGCCGGTTCGGGCGGCTCCATCCCGCTGCTCAAGACGCTGCAGGGGGTCGCGCCCCGAGCCGAGTTCATCCTGTGGGGGCCCGAGGACGTCGCGGGTGCACGTATCCATGCCTCCGACGAGAGCGTCGACCCGGCCGAGATCGAGGCGATGACCATCGCGCAGATCCTGCTCCTCGATCGGCTTGCGCAGAGGATCTAGCTCTCCCACCGCGCGGGCTCCGGGCGGCCCTGCGAAACACCGGCGGTATGACACGTCGGCTGGCGGACCCCGGCTGGTGGACGTCCACGACGAGACGCATCCTGCCCTGGTGGCTCCACTCGCGGACGCCGAAGCGGGAGCTGATGCAGGGGCCGAGGCTGGGGACGACCGCCGGCCGTGCTGCGCTCGTCCAGGCGGCCCCGAAGTGGGCCTGACCGGGTGGCGCGGGGCGGGTGACGGTCAGTTCCAGCAACGAGGCGTTGCCCCACGTACGAGAGGCTCGGTCTCGCGTCGTCATATCAGTTGCCGCAGGCCCCAGCGGACCGATGAAAGATGACGGTGGCAGGAGTCCTATCGGTATTCCGTCGAGATATCCCATCGTGGCCTGTCGGTGCCACGCGCTAGCCTTGATTCGAAGGTTTTCAGAGAAGCTGCCATCGCCTGCCGGACCGTGAAGAGGTGCCCGTGACTTCGCCAGCTGGGACCACCATGGAGTACCCCGAGAAGATCGACGGCGCCGTGCTCAAAGTAGCCGGGGTCGTCGTCCTCGGCGCGATCATGTCGATCATCGACATCACGGTCGTGAACGTCGCGCTGCGCACGTTCCAGACCGAGTTCGCCAAGAACGGTCAGCCGCTGGCCTACTCCGCGGTCGCCTGGACCGTCACCGCCTACACGCTGGCTCTGGCCACGGTCATCCCGCTGTCGGGCTGGGCCGCCGACCGGTTCGGCACCAAGCGGCTGTACATGCTCGCGATCACTCTCTTCACGCTCGGTTCGATCCTGTGTGCGACCGCGTCCTCGATCGAGATGCTGATCGGGTTCCGCGTGCTGCAGGGGCTTGGTGGCGGCATGCTCATGCCGGTCGGCATGACGATCATGACGCGGGCGGCCGGTCCGGCGCGGATGGGTCGCCTGATGGCGATCCTCGGGGTGCCGATGCTGCTGGGCCCAATCTTCGGGCCCATCCTCGGCGGCTGGCTGATCGACCACTTCAGCTGGCACTGGATCTTCCTGATCAACGTGCCGATCGGGATCGTCGCGCTGGTCTACTCCTGGATCGCCCTTGAGCGCGACAACCCGGTCCCGTCCGAGACGTTCGACTTCGTCGGCATGCTGATGATGAGCCCGGGGCTCGCGCTCTTCCTGTACGGGATCTCGTCCATCCCTGGCGCCGGCGGCATCGGGCACGCCAAGGTGCTGCTTCCCGGCCTGATCGGGTTGGCGCTGATGGTGGCGTTCGTGTTCTACAGCTTCAAGCCCAAGCACCCGCTGCTGGACCTGCGGCTCTTCAAGAACCGCAACCTCAGCGTGTCGCTGATCACCATGTTCATCTTCGCGGCGGCCTTCTTCGGTGGGCTGCTGCTCGTCCCGCAGTTCCTCCAGCAGGTGCAGGGCGAGTCCCCGTTGAGCGCCGGCTGGCTGGTCGCTCCCCAGGGCATCGGCGCCATGGTCACCATGCCCATCGCCGGTGCGCTCACCGACCGGTACCCGGTGGGTCGGATCGTGCCCTTCGGGCTGGTCGCCATCATCATCGGGATGTTCAGCCTCACCCAGATCACGGCGGACTCCTCGCACTGGGGCTTCCTGATCCCCGTGCTGTTCCTCATGGGCCTGGGTATGGGCGCCACGATGATGCCGATCATGACGTCGGCGTTGAAGACGTTGAAGCACCACGAGGTCGCTCGCGGCTCGACGCTGCTCAACATCAACCAGCAGATCTCCAGCTCGGTCGGCGTCGCGATCTTCTCCGTGGTGCTGACCAACGCCTTGATCGACAACGTCCCCGCCTCGCCGGCCTTGGCGCCGGAGGCGGCCGCCGCAGCGTTCTCGCACACCTTCTGGGTGGCGGCGTGGTTGGTGACGCTCACCCTGATCCCGGCGTACTTCCTGCCCCGCAAGCGGGAGGAGTCGAAGCTGCTGGAGGACGTGGACGGCGCGCCCGTGCCCTCGGTGCCGCTGCACTGAGGTCGCAGCGAGCGATCTAACGAGGGATGAAGCGGCGCGACGAAGCGGAGGGGCACGTGAGCGGCACCGAGGTACCGGACGACCCTCGTGGTGACCTGGTCGCGTTCATCCGATCAGCGATCGCGGACGCCGTACGGATCGCGGACCAGCTGGGTGGCGAGGCGGGCCGCGCCGGGGACGCCGAGCAGTTCGTCGGGCAGGAGCTGCCGTTCCTCTCGTCGGTGATGGCGGGCAGCAGGGCCGTCACCGCGACCATGTTCGGCGACGCACCGGCCGGTAGCGCGCAACCGACCTGGCAGGACGTGCGCGACCGGATCCTGCAGCTCGCTCGGGCTCATGGCGCACTGCTGGACCTGCATCCACACCGGCGCGCGCCCGACGATGGTGGACCGTCGTCCGTCACCTGGGTCTGCCAGCTGTGCGCGCCAACCGGCACGCGGCCCTGGTGCGACACCGTGCGGGCCCTCGGGCTGGCCTACAGCTCCAACCCCGATTACCGCCCCGAGTGGGGTTTCTGACGCCTGGCCGGCTGCAGGGCGGCCAGGCGAGGGGACCAGCGAGCCACCTCGCGGCGCGCGGGAGCCCACCCCGCCGCCACCACCAGGGCGGCGACGCCATAGCCGATGACCCGCGTGCCGAAGTACGCGTGGCCCAGCGGTGCCGCCGCGTACACGAGGTACATCGCGGCCGCCACCACCAGCCAGACAGGTCGGGCGCCCAGCGCCACGAGGGGAACCAGGAGCAGCGCGTACCAGGGGTACGGCGGTTCGAGCAGGATGAACGCCACGCCGACCATGGTGGCGCCGTGCACCCAGGGCCTCGGCGGGAGACCGGCCACGTCGTCCCGGGCGGTCTGCCGCCAGACGAGCAGGGCGGTGACCGCCAGCAGGACGCAGCCGACCGGTCGCACGACGACGTCCGGCAGCAGGGGCTTCAGCAGGTCGAACTGCTGGTGGGACTCCTCACCGAGATAGCCGCCCAGGAAACCGGTGACCCCGGTCCCCAGAACGAGGACGTGCGGCAGGTAGACCAACGCCACGGCGAGGACGGCCGCGGCGCCGACGCGGACGGCGCGGCGTGGCGGCACGGCGACCACGAGGAGCGCCGGCAGCAGCTTGGTCGCGATCGCGAGGCCCAGCACCGCCCCGGCACCGACCCAGCGCCGGCCGGCCAACAGCCCCAGGGCGACCACGACGAGCAACGAGGCGACCACGTCGACGTGCCCGTTGCCGCCGGTCTCGATGACCACTGTCGGACACCAGGCCCACCAGGCAACCCGACGCGGGTCCCCGCCGACCCGGCGTAGCACCAGGACGATCGCGACCGACGTCGCGACGGCCAGGACGGCGGCGCCGACCTGCAGCCCGCGGCCCTGACCATGCCCTCCGGTGAGCACGTGGACGAGCCAGAACCATCCCTGCGCCACGGGTGGGTAGATGGTGCGTTCGGTCGGGTGGTTCAACCGCGGGGTCACCCCGTCCGGGAACAGCCACGCGTCCCGCAGCCGGGCCAGCTGCGGCGCGCCGGGCGGGTAGCGGTACGGGTCGATCCCGGCCGCCTGCACCCGCCCGTCCCAGGCGTAGCGCAGGTAGTCATCCCCGTTCAGCGGGCGCACCCGCAGGGCGATCACCTGCAGCAGCGCGCCGCCCAGCAGGGACAGCCGCAGGCACGTGCTGACCGCCACCCGCTGCAGCTCGACGGCCGCCAAGGCGTAGGCCACGAACATCAAGCCGATGAGCACGAGCGGCGCGAGGGCGTGGCCCCGCTCGCTGCCCGCCTGCTCCAGCACGAGCAGGGCGGCGACGGCGAGGCCACCGGCTACGGCGAGCATGGGGGAGCGGCGTCGGGGCACTCCCTCAGACTTCCAGCCGGACGCCGGTCCGCCGGGTCTTGAGTGGCCGACGTCGCCATTCCGTAAGGTGCCGACACCTCGTCGCAGCGCCGGGTGATGCCTACCGTCGAGGCGTGAGGATTCCCCAGCCACCGCAGGTGTCCAGTCCTCGCCGCGACGCCCGGGTGACCGCCCGGGTCGGCCGGGCGCTGGGCATCGCGGTGGGCGTCTGCTTCGTCACCGGGATGATCAGCCACCTGCACCAGCATCCGGTCGGCTGGCTGCCGCTGCCGCCGAACCCGACGTGGGGCTACCAGGTCACCCAGGGCGCTCACGTCGCGTTCGGGATCGCCTGCGTGCCTCTCGTGCTGGTCAAGCTGTTCAGCGTCTACCCGCTGCTGCTCCAGTGGCCCCCCGTGAGCGGGCTCAAGCACGCGCTCGAGCGGCTCTCGGTCGCAGTCCTGGTGTCCTGCATGCTGTTCGAGGTCACCACCGGGATACTCAACACCGTCCAGTGGTACCCGTGGTCGTTCTTCTTCCCGGCGGCGCACTACGCCGTCGCGTGGGCGCTCGTCGGGTCGATCCTGCTGCACCTCGCGGTCAAGGCCGACGTCATCGCGGCCGCGCTGCGGACCAGTCTTGACGACGCCCGAGCCACGCCGGACGACCCTGTCGGCCTCAGTCGTCGTGGCCTGCTGCTCGCCACGACGGGGGCGGTGGGAGCAGTCACCCTGGTGACCATCGGGCAGACGCTGCCCGGCCTGGGACGCCTCGCCCTGCTGGCACCACGCCGCCCGGACGTCGGACCGCAGGGCCTGCCGGTCAACCGGACAGCGACGGCGGCCGGTGTCCGAGACCTGGCCGTCGCCGACTCGTGGCGGCTGGAGGTCACCGGCACGAACCCGTTGCGGCTCAGCCGGTCCGACCTGTCCGCCATGGCCCAGCACGAGGTCGCGCTGCCGATCGCCTGCGTCGAGGGATGGAGCTCCACCGGGCGGTGGGGTGGGGTGCGCCTGCGGGACGTCCTCGCCCTCGCCGGTGTCGATCCGTCCGCCGATGTCACCGTCCGATCGCTCGAACCGCACGGGATCTACCGGTCATCGCACCTGACGCCGGCGCAGGCCGATCATCCGGACACGCTGCTGGCCCTGCGGCTCAACGGATCCGACCTGGCGCTCGATCACGGCTACCCGCTGCGGCTCATCGCGCCGAACCGGCCGGGTGTGCTGCAGACGAAGTGGCTCATGCGGATCGAGGCCTCATGAGTCGCTGGCGGGTCCTGCTCGGCGTCCTGGGGGTCGCCGCAATGGGCTGGGCCGCCTGGCTGGTGCTGTCCGGCGGGGTCGTCACCCCGCCGGTCGCGGTGGCGATCTGGCTCGCGGCCGTCGTCATCGCCCACGACCTGGTGCTGGCCCCTGCAGTCGTGGCGCTGGGCTGGCTGGCGACGCGGGTCGTCCCGGCCCGCGCCCGAGCCGCGGTGACGGTGGCCTTCCTGGTCTGCGGCTCCGTGATCGTCATGTCGGCGCCCTTGTGGCTGGGTCAGCTGCTCGGTCGGCTGCCCACCGCGAACCCGTCCGTGGACCCGTGGGACTACCGGCGCAACATCCTGCTGGTCACGGCGGCGCTGTGCCTGCTCGTCGTCGGGGGAGCGTTCGTCAGCGAAGTGGCTCGGCGCCGTCGGGCGTCAGGCGAAACGCCAGGAAGAGCCGACCCGCTGCCTCCCAACGCTCCTCGAGGCTGAACCCGAGCCGCTCGGCGCGGCCCACCGCGGCCGAGCCGCCGATCCGCGCCCAGTCGAAGGTCTCGCTCGCCACGGCTCCGTCGGCGGTGTGCAGGCACAGCTGCACGCGCTCGTCGACCTCGGCGGGCTCGGGCTCGACCAGGAGCAGACCGCCGGGCCGCAGGAGCTCGCGCACGCGTCGCAGCAACCGGTCGGGATCGGCGCCGATGCCGAGGTTGCCGTCCGCCAGCAGGACGGTGTCCCAGCGACCTTCGCCGGGCAGCGTGTCGAAGACGGACCGCCGCAGCGCGAGGGCGCCGGCGGCGGCGGTGCGGTCCACCGACCCGCGGGCGATGTCCACTCCGAGCACCGGGCGGCCGAGGCCCGCGATGGCGGCCGCCATCCGCCCCGGGCCGCAACCGACGTCCAGGATCACGCCCTCGCAGCGCTCCAGGAGCGCGAGGTCGACCGGGTCGGCCGCTGCTGTCCACCGCGCGATGTCGAACGGCGGTGGCTGCCCGTCCAGGGCGACGAGCCGCAGGGACTGGCCCGCGCGGACGGCGTCGTCGTACAGGTGCTCGACCGGGAAGTCACTGCCGCGTGGCCCCGCCACCCGGCCCAGCGCGGCCGCGAATCGTGATCCCGGCGCCAGGGCGGCGACGTGCCGGGCGTCCGCCATGGTGTCCACGTCCCGCAGGACCGGCAGGTCCTGCACGGACAGTCCCGCCTCGACCAGCCGAGCCCGCTGCCGTCGTCCGGTCTGGTTGGTGCTCATCGGCACCCCGAGGAACACCGACGGCCGGGGCCGTCCCAGCCCGATGCCCCAGAAGCCCCCGTCCTCGCACTGGCCGATGGCGGCCCCTGCGGCGGACAGGTCGACGTCCAGCAGCTCCGCGGTGACCTGCGGGGTGTCCATGCCGATCAGGAACGCGGGCCCGTCCACCCCTGCGAAGGCGCCGGCCAGCCGGCGGTCGAGGCCTCCGCTGACCTGTGGCACGACCTGGAAGCCCTCGGGAACCCAGGCTCCCGGTTCACCGTCGAGCACGAGCACTCGTCGCCGGGCGGCGCTGGAGGCGACCACCGCGAGCGTGTCGGCCAGCGCGGCAGCGGCCAGCTCCGCCGCTTCGACGGCGCTGACCGCGGGGGTCAGCCGGGTCTTGACGCGTCCCGGTACCGGCGCCTTGGCCAGCACCAGCAGGGTCAGCCGGCTCATCGCACCCAGCCCTGGTAGGCCAGGACCGCGGACATGTCGGCGACCGCACGCAGCGTGCCCCGGGCCGTCCCGGTCACCTTCGAGCGACCCAGCCTGGGGGAGTAGGCGATCGGTGCCTCACGGACCCGCCACCCGGCCCGGGCCGCGCGCAGCACGGTCTCGAGCGGGTAGCCGGATCTCCGGTCACGCACACCGAGCGCCAGGAGGTCCTCGCGCCGGGCCACCCGCACCGGTCCGAGGTCGTGCAGCCGGTGGCGGGCGGCCAGGCTCATCGGCAGGCTCAGCGCGGCGTTGGCCAGCCGAGCGTGTGCCGGCCAGGCCCCGGGCGCCGCGACCCGCCGTCCGACCAGCAGGTCGGCGCGGCCGTCCGACAGCCACTGCGCGAGGGCGAGGACGTCGTGCAGGTCCACCGAGGCATCCGCGTCGCAGAACGCGACGACGTCCGACGTCGCCGCCAGCAGTCCGCGATGACAGGCCGCGCCGTAGCCCCGTCGCGGCTCGAGCACCACCCGCGCCCCCAGCGCGCGGGCGAGCTCGGGCGAACCGTCCGTCGATCCGTTGTCCACGACGATCGGACGAAGCCCCGCCGGCACCGCACCGAGCACCTTCGCCAGGGCCGGCGCCTCGTCGAGGCACGGCAGCACCACATCCACCTGCATGCCTCGACGCTAGGGGCCGGTCCGGGCGGACGGCCGCGTCCATCGCCTTACGGAATCCTTGCGGCACGGGCACTGGCGGCGAGAACCGTGGTGGCGGGCGTCGGGCGCACCTACAGTGGCGAGCATGCCGACGGTGCTGGTGGCGGACGACGACCCGACGGTCTCCCAGGTGGTGTGCGACTACCTTCGCCGGGCCGGCATCACCCCCGTGCCCGCCGTCGACGGTGCGGCAGCGCTCGCCATCGTGCGGCGCGAGCAGGTCGACGTCGCCGTGCTGGACGTGATGATGGGGCCGCCGGACGGGCTCGAGGTCTGTCGACGTCTGCGTGCCGACCCGCTCACGAGCCTGCTGCCGATCATCCTGCTGACCGCGCTCGGGGACGAGATCGACCGCATCGCCGGCTTCGAGACCGGCGCCGACGACTACGTCACGAAGCCGTTCAGCCCGCGCGAGCTGTTGCTGCGCGTCCAGGCACTGCTGCGGCGCAGCGCCCCTGACGCCGGGGTCGTCGGCACCACGCTGGCCTCGGGCGACCTGGTGGTGGACACGGCGGCGCGGGTCGTCACCCGCGCCGGCCAGCGGTTGCAGCTCACCACCCGCGAGCTGGACCTGCTGGCCTTCCTGGTGGAGCACCCCGGGCAGGTCTTCTCCCGGGAGGTCCTCATGCACCGGGTGTGGGGGTGGTCGTTCGGCGACGACTCGACCGTGACCGTGCACGTGCGTCGGCTGAGGGAGAAGGTCGAGGACGACCCGTCGGCCCCGACCCGGCTGGTCACCGTGTGGGGAGCCGGCTACCGGTGGGACGAGGCCGCGTGAGCACCGACGAGGTCACGGTCGTCGCCATCGCCGCGGCGTGCGTGCTCGTCGTGGGCTTCGCCGGCCAGCTGACGATCCGGCGGTTGCACGGCCGAGGGCTGGCCACGCTGCTGGTGGCGATCTCGGTCGTCGTCCTCGCTGCGGTCGGAGCGGCCGTCGCGGTCGACTCGCACGTGATGTTCCTGTCGACGCACGACGGGATCGTGGTCGCGCTCACCCTGGCCGCCGCCCTCCCGCTGGCGTGCGGCCTGGCCTTCTGGCTGGCGCGCGCGGTGTCCCAGGCGGCCGACTCGTTGGCCCTCACGGCCAGCCAGGTCGGTGGCAGCGAACCGCCGCGGGGCGCCCGGATGGTGTCCAGTGAGCTGGCCTGCGTGCAGGACCGGCTGCTCGCCGCGGACTCCGCGCTGCGTGCGGCCCGCGACGGTGAGCGGGCTGCCGAGACGTCGCGTCGCGAGCTGGTGGCCTGGGTCTCGCACGACCTGCGCACGCCGTTGGCCGGGATCCGGGCGATGGCCGAGGCGCTCGAGGACGGTGTGCTGGACGATCCCAGCGAGTACCACAAACGGCTGCGGATCGAGTCCGACCGGTTGTCCGAGATGGTGGACACGCTGTTCCTGCTCTCGCGCCTGCATGCCGGCGCGCTGCCGCCGCACCCGGAGCGGATGAACCTGCGCGACCTCGTGTCGGACGCGGTGGCTTCCGTGGCGCCCGTCGCCGAGATCCGCAAGGTGGTCGTGAGCGGGGACGTCGATCCCGGCCTGGTCGCCTCCGTCGACCCGAGCCAGATCTCCCGAGCGTTGACGAACCTGCTGATCAACGGCGTCCACCACACACCAGCCCAGGGCGAGGTGTCGGTGCACGCCGAGCAGGTCGCCGACGGCATCCGGATCAGCGTCCAGGACGCCTGTGGTGGCATACCAGCGGAGGACCTGTCCCGGGTCTTCGACCTGGCCTGGCGTGGCCGGTCCGCCCGGTTCAGCGGCCCGGACGGCGGCGGGGGGCTCGGCCTGGCCGTGACCCAAGGCATCGTGGCCGCCCACGACGGTCAGGTCAGCGTCAGCAACGTGCCACCGGGCTGCCGGTTCGACATCACGCTGCCCGGTGGGCCGGATGTCAGCCCGGTTCGCTGAGCAGCTCGCGGACGCCCGCGGCGAAGTCCTCCGTCGCCCGCCAGCCGAGCTCGCGTGCTGCCCGCTCGCTGGAGGCCGTGATGTGCCGGACGTCGGTCAGCCGCCCCTGTCCGCTGACCACCGGCGGCGGGCCGCCTGCGGCGTCGCTCATGACCGTCGCGAGGTCGAGCACCGTGCGGACGGTGCCGCTCCCGACGTTGTAGGCCCGCAGCGTGCCGGGCGCGACGACGTCCGTGTGCGCCGCCACCACGCAGGCCCGCGCAACGTCCCGGACGTGGACCAGGTCCCGGCGCTGCGCGCCGTCCTCCGTGACCACCGGTGCCTGGCCCGACAGCACGGCGGACCGGAAGATCGCCGCGACGCCGGCGTACGGGGTATCGCGCGGCAGGCCCGGGCCGTAGACATTGTGGAACCGCAGTGCCACAACGGATCCGTCGCTCTGACGGGCCCAGAGCTCGGCCAGCTGCTCCTGGCAGGCCTTCGTCAAGGCGTAGCCGCTGCGTGGGTCCGCGGGCACGTCCTCGCCGACCAGCATCGGGGACAGTGCGGCCCCGCAGGTGGGGCAGGGCGGCTCGAACCTGCCTTCGCGCAGGTCGACGGCCCGGCGTGGGGCCGGGCGCACCTCGCCGTGCTCGGCACACCGCGCGATCCCGTCGCCGTACACGACCATCGAGCTGGCCAGGACCACGCGCGGGACGCCGCACGCGGCTGCCGCAGCGAGGACGACCGAGGTCCCGACGGCATTGTGCGAGACGTAGTCGGCGACGTCGTCCAGGCCTTGCTCCACGCCGACCTTGGCAGCGAGGTGGACGACCACGTCGGCGCCCGCGAGCGCCGCTCGTGTCGAGTCGGCGTCGCGGACGTCGCAGCCGTCGGCCAGGTCCAGGACGTGCACGTCGTCACCCTGCTCGGTGGCCGCCGGTACGACCTGCCGTCCGATGAACCCCTGGCCACCGGTCACCACGATGCGCATCCCGCCACCGTAGGTCGCGCGAGGTCGTCCGGACGCGTTCACGTTCTTACGGAAGCCTTGCGCCTGCGCCCTCACCGCCGGACACCGTCAACCGCGCCAGGACCACGGACTCGGCCGGCGCCTCACCGGACGGGACTCCTGAGCCCAGGTTGCCGTGAGGTCCAGCGGCCCCTCGGGCTGCGACGTACCCGTGACGTCGACGACGGCGTCGCCGGTGAGGACGAGCTCGCGGCCGCACGAGTCGATCGCCGATCCGGCTCCCACGACGACCGTTGCGCCGTCGCCGATGGTGACGCCCAGTCCCTGCACCACGCCGTGCCCGAGCAGCCGGTTGTGCCGGTAGCGCATCTCCCGGTGGTAGTCCTGCTCGGCCTGCAGGTCCTCGGGTGTCAGCAGCTGGCCGAAGGAGTAGTGCACGCGCCGTGTCCACGAGGTGGGCGGGCGTAGACAGACCTGCGCGTGCGGCCGATGCTGAAGGTCCACCTCCGCAGTCGCCCGACCCACAGACGTGAGGCCACCATGGCAGAGCCAGACTCCAAGCCGACCATCGTCCTGGTCCACGGCGCGTTCGCCGATGCGTCCGGCTGGTCATCGGTGATCCAACGCCTGTCGGCGCTCGGCTACACCGCCTACGCGCCGGCGAACCCGCTGCGCGGGGTGATCAGCGACGGCGACTCCGTACGGAGCTTCGTGGCGACGATCGAAGGCCCCGTCGTCCTGGTCGGGCACTCCTACGGCGGCTCGGTGATCACCAATGCCAGCGCCGGTGCGCCGAACGTTCGGGCGCTGGTCTACATCGCTGCCTACGTCCCCGACGAGGGCGAGACGTTGGGCGCGGCAGGTGCGCTCGACGGCGCGTCGAACAGTCTCCCCGAGCACCTCCTCGTGCGTCCCTACCCTGGGGCGCCCGAGGGCGACGGCGACGGCTACATCGACCCGGAGTACTTCCACGAGCTCTTCTGCGCCGACCTGCCGGCCGAGCAGGCCGCCGTGATGGCCGTCAGCCAGCGGCCCGTGGCGCTGTCCTGCCTGGGGACGCCGTCCGGTCCGGCGGGTTGGAAGACGATCCCGAGCTGGTACCTGGTTGCCAGCAACGACAACGCCATCCCGCCCGTCGCCGAACGAGCGATGGCGGCCCGGGCGGGCGCGCACACGGTCGAGATCAGCAGCTCGCACGTCGCCTTCATCAGTCACGTCGACGAGACCGTCGAGCTCATCCTGGCCGCGGTCGAGGGGACCTAGGGGGAGACGAGGGTCTGCCCGCGGACGCTGCTCAGTCCGTGAGGCCGGCCTGACGAGCCACGCTCAAGGTCTGGACCGGGACGAGGACGTCAAGCAGGAAGTCCTCCTCCTCGTGCGCGGCGAGCAGGCGCAGCCTCGGGTGCTGGCGCAGGCGCGCGTGCACGAGATCGCCGCCGACCGGGTAGTCGTCGACCGGGTGCCGCCAGTGGCAGGCAACCAGCACCCCGTCGTCCGCCAGGCAGTCGCCCGCCCGCCGGACCAGGTCGTCGAGGTCGGCGCCCGCGCAGTAGTAGGCGACCTCACTGAGCAGGATCAGGTCGAACGTCCCAGCCGGCCAGTCGTCGGGAATCGCGCCGCGGGCGACCTGCACCCCGGCGAGGTCCCGGGTCCGGGTGCGCGCCTGCTCGACCGCGGTCGCGGCCACGTCCAGCGCGATCACCTCGTCGCAGCGAGTCGCGAGCTCCGCGGTCAGCAGGCCGGTCGAGCAGCCGGGTTCGAAGGCGCGCCGGAACCGTTGCCGCGGAAGGCTCGCGAGGGTCAGGGCCCGCTTGCGCTGCTCGTACCAGCGGGTCTCGAACCCCCAGGGGTCCGGGCCGGCGCCGGCGTAGAAGTCCTCGAAGTACCCGGCCGGCAGGCTCGCCGACGGGTCGCTGGCGAAGAACACCTCGACCTCGCGCTCGAAGTGCGCGAGCACCGCCGCACTGAGCAGGGCCTCGTCGCCCGGCTCGGCGGACAGCGGCTCCGTCTGGCTCTCGTGGCAGGCCATCGCCGAACGCTTGTGCTGCAACGTCTTCGGCGACAGTCCCAGGGTCATGGCAGTGCCCCAGGGCACCCGGACGTCGCCCACCTCGGCCCAGTGCCATGCCCAGATCGGGTACTCCAGGAGCGGCACCTCGAGCGCGCCGGCCAGCTCGGCGGCGACCGCCCCAGCGGCCTCGTGGTCCGGGTGCGCGTCGCGGCGCCACGGCGCCGCCAGCACCGTCACCGCCCGTCCGCTCGGCGAGGCCGCGGGTCGAGCCAGTCGGGACAGCTGGTCGGCGAGGGCAACCGCGCACTCGGTGAGGCCGCCGTCGGGGAGGTCCAGCAGGTGGACCGAGGCGGTGGGCGCGAGCTGTGTCACCGCCCGGACGACCTCGCGCGACCGCAGCCGGGCCAGGTCGCCGCGCAGCGTGCTGGACTGCGGGTGCGAGCCCTCGCCCGCGGTCGCGATGACCACGTCGACGTCGAGACCACGCTCCGCGGCGATCGCGATCAAACCGCCGGCGCCCAACGTCTCGTCGTCCGGGTGCGCAGCCAGGACGAGCAGCCTCCCGCCCGGTGCCAGCAGCCGGTCCGGGTCCAGGCCAGGCAGCGAACGGGTGCGCAGCCAGTCACGCCAGTGCGCCTCCGGCGTCCCGGCGTCCGTGTGCTGGAAGGTCACCACGGTGCGCGGCCGGCGCTGAGCAGCTGCTCGCCCAGCGCCGCGACGTCCCGCTCCGCGTGGTGCTGTCGCAGGTAGACGGTCAGGTCGGCGACCCGTCGCGCATGGTCGGCGTCCAGCGCCAGTGGCGCCGGCCCCAGGGCGTGCCCGACGCGTCCCAGCACCCGTTCGGCAGCCGCGGCGACGGTCGAGCGCGTGCGCACCGCCAGCAGCTGCCCGGCGGTGCCGTCCGCGAGCCCGGCGTCGACCTGCACCGCGGCGGCATCCAGCGCGAGCTCGGCCGTGTGCAGGTCGAGGTCGACGGCACCCAGGTGCCAGCGGGCGATCTGGTCGGGCTCGCGGGCCGAGGCGGCCCGGTACAGCGCCAGCGCGACGCCGACCGCTCCGCCGTACCAGCACGCCGCCACCCCGATGCCGCCGTGCGCGAAACCCGGGCGGGTCAGGTACCAGCCGGCCTCGCCGACCGGCCGGGCCGGGACGTCGTCGAAGGCCACCGGGCCGGAGGGGACGTCGGTCAGCCCCCGGGAGTGCCAGGCACCCGGTTGGACGACGACGCCGGGCTGCTGCAGGGCCACCGCGAACAACCGACGCTGGTCGCCGACCCTCGCGGTCACCAACGCGTGCGACAAGCGTCCGGCCAGGGAGCACCAGGGCTTCACGCCGTCCAGTCGCCAGACGTCCGGCGACGTCGCGGTGGCTGTGAGCGCGACGCCTGGGCCCTCTGCCGCGAACACCCCCCACGTGGTCCCGATGAGGTCCTCTGCCGCGCCGGCCTCCTGCAGGATGGCGACGGCGTCCAGGTGGGCCTCCGCGACCCGCGCCGTCGTCAGGTCTCGCGTGGCCAGGGCGCTCAGCAGCGCCCAGCGCTGCGCGGTGTCGCCGCCGGCGGGGTTGGGGACGAGCTCGGTGAGGTCCGCAGCGAGGGCGAGTGCCGCGTCCACGTCCGGCCCAGCGACCTCGGACAATCGCTGTCGCAAGGGTTCTCGCAAGCCGTCAGCACGCATGCGCCTGCCCTTCTGCCGAGTTCGGTTCACCGCATCTTCCTCGGTCATGCTCAGCCGCGAACCACGAAGCCGCCAGTCGGAGCGGTGCTGTGCGGCCTGGCGGGCGGCGACGGGCGATCGACCGTAGGGTCGAGGAGCACGACCACAGCCGGTGTCCAGAAGGTGGCGCCCGATCCGTACCGATCGAGGAGTCACCGATGCCCGAAGCCGACCGTCGCCAGCCCGACCAGCAGGCACCGTCGTCCGTCGGCCCTGCTGGCCGGCCCGCCGACCCGCGCAGCAACTACCGCGGCCAGTCCGGCACGTTCCTGACGTCGGCCCAGGGCACCCGGTTGCCCGATACCGAGCACTCGCTGACCGCCGGCGCGCGGGGGCCGCTGCTGGTCGAGGACTTCCACTTCCGCGAGAAGATGACCCACTTCGACCACGAGCGCATCCCGGAGCGCGTCGTGCACGCCCGCGGTGCCGCCGCGCACGGCGTGTTCGAGGCCTACGGCACGGCGGGCGACGTCACGAAGGCCGCCTTCCTCGCCGAAGGGGTGCGGACGCCGGTCTTCGTCCGGTTCTCCACGGTGCTGGGCTCGCGAGGCTCGGCGGACACCGCCCGCGACGTCCGCGGGTTCGCGACGAAGTTCTACACGCCCGAGGGGACGTTCGACCTGGTCGGCAACAACATGCCGGTCTTCTTCATCCAGGACGCGATCAAGTTCCCGGACCTGATCCACGCGGGCAAGCCGCACCCGGACCGTGAGATCCCGCAGGCGCAGTCCGCGCACGACACCTTCTGGGACTTCGTGTCGCTGCACACCGAGGCCACCCACATGACGCTCTGGGCCATGTCCGACCGGGCCATCCCGCGCTCGTACCGGACGATGGAGGGCTTCGGCGTCCACACGTTCCGGCTCGTCGCGGCCGACGACACCTCGAGCCTGGTGAAGTTCCACTGGAAGCCTGTGCTCGGCATCCACTCGCTGGTCTGGGAGGAGGCGCAGATCGCTGCCGGTGCCGACCCCGACTTCCACCGCCGCGACCTCGCCGACGCCATCGAGGCCGGCGCGTTCCCCGAGTGGGAGCTGGGCGTGCAGGTGTTCCCCGACACCGAGGACGAGACGTTCGAGGGCATCGACCTGCTCGACCCGACGAAGATCGTGCCGGAGGAGCTCGCGCCGGTGCAGCCCCTCGGGCGGCTGACGCTGAACGCCAACCCCACCAACTACTTCGCGGAGACCGAGCAGGTGGCGTTCCACACCGGCCACCTCGTGCCGGGCATCGAGGTCACGAACGACCCGCTGATGCAGGGGCGGATGTTCTCCTACCTGGACACCCAGCTCACCCGGCTGGGCGGCCCCAACTTCGGCCAGCTGCCGATCAACCGCCCGCATGCCGCGGTCAACGACAACCTGCGCGACGGCATGCACCAGACGGCCGTGCACGAAGGCGTCGCGGCGTACCTGCCCAACTCGCTGCAGGGCGGCGAGCCCAAGGTCGCTGCCAAGAACCGCGGCGGCTACGTCCAGCTGCAGCGGCCGGTGGTCGGTGAGGTCGTGCGGCAGACCGGGGTGTCCGACGTGGCTCCCGTCTCGTTCGACGACCACTTCACCCAGGCCACCCTGTTCTGGGCCAGCATGACGGACGTCGAGAAGACGCACATCGTGGAGGCGTTCACCTTCGAGCTCGGCAAGGTCTACGAGCAGTCGGTCAAGGAACGCGAGCTGGCCGTCCTGGCCTGCGTCGACGCCCAGCTCTGCGCGGCCGTCGCCGAGGGACTGGGTCTGCCGGTCCCGACGGCCGCTCGCGAGCCGGCGACGGTCAACCCGTCCCCGGCGCTGTCCCAGCTGGTCACCGTGCCGGGCCCGGTCGACGGACGCCAGGTCGGCGTGATCGTCTCCGACGGCGCGGACCTGGCCGGCGTGGCGAAGCTGCAGGCCGCGGTCGAGAAGGTCGGGGCGACGTTGCTCGTCATCGCCCCGCACGGCGGCTTCGTCAGCAAGGGCAAGACCCGGCTGCCCGTCGACCGGACGTTCCTGACGGTGCGCTCGATCGAGCTGGACGCCGTCGTCGTCGCCACGGGCACGAGCGGCGCCGACGACATCAAGGTGCGGGTCCTGCTGCACGAGATGTACCGGCACTGCAAGGCCCTCGGGGCGTGGGGCGACGGGGTCGAGGCGCTCACCGCCGCCGGCATCGAGCTCGACCGGGCCGGCGTCCTCGTCGCCGACGTCGCCACCGCAGCCCATCGCAAGGACCTGGTCGCTGCGCTCGGGCTGCACCGGGCCTGGGACCGGTTCCCCGAGTTCACCCTTCCCGCCCGACCGTGAGCGGCCTGGGCGTTCCGGTGCCGGACGTGGCCGCGGTCGTCGTCGTGGTGCCGGCCCGCAACGAGCGCGAGCGGTTGACGGACTGCCTGGCCACCCTGGCCGTGGCCGCGGGGGCCAGTGCCCTGCCCGTGCACGTGGTGGTCGTCCTCGACCGTTGCACGGACGGGACGGAGGTGGTGCTCACCGCCTTCCCCCAGGTGGTCGCCGCCGTGATCGACGTCGACGCGCCGGGCGGCGGGGGAGTCGGCCGGGCCCGTCAGCTCGGCGTGCGGGTGGGGCTCTCCCTGGTGCCGCACCTCGAACCGGAGTGCGTCTGGGTGTGCAGCACGGACGCGGACTCGCAGGTGCCACCGAACTGGATCAACCACCAGGTGGCACTCGCGGACGCCGGGGCCGACCTCGTGCTGGGGACCGTCGAGCTGGACGTCGCGCACGTGGGTTGGCAGGCCCGCTACGGCGAGAAGATCGGTGCCGACGGCTCGCACTCGCACGTGCACGGCGCCAACCTCGGGGTCCGGGCCTCGGCCTACCACCAGGCGGGCGGTTGGCCCGACCTGCGGGCGCACGAGGACCTGCACCTGACCCGAGCGATTCTCGGCGCCGCCTTCGCGCGCGTGACGACGACGTCCATCAATCCGGTCCGCACCAGTGCCCGACTGCAGGCCCGCGCGCCCGCCGGGCTGGCCAGTGACCTGCGCGCCCTGCACGACCTGCGCCACCCAGCCACGTAGCCCACCCGGCGACCTGTCTCAGCGGTCGGTCACCAGGACGGCGCGGGCGTGCCGGGTGCCCTCGGACTGCCGCTGCCAGGCGCCCGTGGCCTCGTGGAGGGGCACCACGTCGTGGTCGACCGCGAGGTGGCCGCCCAGGGCGAGGTCGACGACCGCGGTCAGGGCCTCGCGCCGCTGCTCGTGGGTGAGCGCGTTGTTGGTGTAGCCGAGCACCCGCAACGACTTGCTGCGCAGGGTGGCCGACTCCAGGGGGCAGGTCTCGCCGGCGGAGGAGCCCAGGTTCACCAGCCGTCCACCGGACCCCAGGGTGCGGGCCGCGGCGGCGGCCGGCGCCCCGAACAGCGGGTCGAGCACCAGGTCCGCCGGGCCGTCGCAGGCGTCGGCGATGCGGGCGGCCAGGGTTGCGACGTCCTCGGTGTCCAGGGCGACCACCGCATCGGCTCCGGCCTGGGCGGCCCGGGACTGCGCCTGCAGCGACCGCGCGACGGCCACCACCCGCCGGGCGCCGCTGTGATGGGCGATCTGCACCGCTGCCTGTCCGACGACCCCACCGGCGCCGAGCACCACGACCTGCTCGCCGGCCACCAGCTCGCCGCGCCACCGCAACGCCATCCAGGCGGCGACCGCGGACAGCCCCAGGGCTGCCACCACCGTCGGGCTGGCACCGTCGGGGAGCCGGACGGTGGCGGTCCGCGGGACGGCGGTCTGTTCGGCCATGCTGCCGTCGCCCGGCGCCATACCGGCGCTGGTGGCGAACCACACCAGCTCGCCGTCCACCGTCCCGACGCCCTGGACGCCGGGCACGTAGGGCGTGCGGGGGACGCCGAAGTACGAGGAACCGCTGGCGCACAACAGGTCCAGCGGAGTGATCGGCGCGGCCAGGACGTCGACCAGCACCTCGCCCTGGCCGGGCTGCGGCGGGTCCCAGTGGCCGACCACCGGCGGGTGGCCGGCCTCGTGCAGCTGGACGGCGCGCACGGGTTCAGGTGGCGATGTCGGCGTACGGGAGGCTGAGGTGCTTCAGCGCCTCGCCGTAGCGCAGCTGGTACCCCAGGGGCTCGTCGTAGTCACGCTCGAACATCGCGATGAACAGGGTGAGGGTCAGGAACGGGTGGGCGCCGAGCTCGAACAGCGCGACGTGGTCGTGGGTCGCCAGCGCCTCGCGCTCGTGGTCCTCGAACGCCAGCCAGGTGGAGGCCTCGGGAGTGGTGCAGCTCAGCAGGTGGTTCGCCCGTTCCTGCTCCCACCAGGCGACCGTGCCCCGCGGGTCCTCGCGGTACTGCTCGACCAGCTCGGGGTCCCGGTCGACGGTGAAGAGGAACTTGTTGACCAGGTACTTGCTCATGCCGGCGCTCCGTTCGGGTACCAGGTGAAGTACGCCTCCATGGTGTGGAACAGGTCGAGCGTGTCGACGTAGTCGGCCTTGCGGCCCTCACCGGCGACACCCATCATCAGCATGAAGTCCATGAAGCCGTGGGTGGCGTTGCCCGGGGCGTGCAGGCTGTCCAGGGTCACCTCGGACAGGCAGCCCTCCAGGTCGCCCGAGGCGATCCACTCGACGGCCCGGGCGTCGAACTCGGGGTCGGGGCCGTGCGGACCGAACTGGCGCGGGCCACCGAGCTCGAGCGAGAGGTGGCCGGTGCCGATGACGGCCACCCGCTTGTCACTGGGCCAGGCCTCGACCATCTGCCGGATCGCCTGCCCCAGCTGCACGAAGCGCTTCGGCTGGGGAAGCGGCGGGGCGAAGATGTTCGTGTACACCGGGACGATCGGCAGGTCGTTCTGCGGGCGCAGCGTGATGATCGGGCAGGTCACGCTGTGGTCGATCCGCAGCTCGTTGCTGAACGCCAGGTCGAAGCCGGCGTCCAGACCCTCGCGGAGCAGGTACCCGGAGAGCTCACGGTCGCCCCGCATGTGCATCCGCGGCAGCCCGAACTCGCGCTCCTCGTTGTACCAGTTGGCGTCGTACTGCTCGGCGTGACCGACGAGGAACTGCGGCATGTTGTCCAGCCACAGCTGGTGGAAGTGGTCCGAGCCCACCATCAGCAGCACGTCCGGGTTGGCCTTCGTCAGCGTCTCGCGGAAGCCTTCGACCTTGCGCACCCACTCGTCCGCGAACGGCGGCCGCTCCTCGCCGGTTGCGGTGCTGGCCCGCAGGTAGAACGGGTGGTGGGTGGACGCGATGACGGCGACGAGCTCGGCCATCAGGGACCTCCTGCTGAGGGGACGTCGGGGACGTAGGGCTCCGGCGGGACGCTGCGGTTGTTGAGGTCGACGGCCAGGAACACCTCGTTGGCGACCGGCCGGCGCAGCTCCTCGGCCAGCTGCCCGATGAGGCCGGCGGTGCGCGCGAGGAGGGCGAACCCGCGGAGCAGCTCCAGCGGCAGACCGAGATCGGCCAGCGCGGCCCCGCAGACACCGGCACCGTTGAGCGGCAACGTCTTCCCGAGGACCTGGGCGTGCACGCGGCCGATCGCGTCGAACAGCGCGAGGTGCGGACCGAACAGCCCCTCCTCGCGGGCGATCTGCATCAACCGGGGCGTGCGGGGGTCGCCGTCCTTGTGCACGTGGTGACCCAGGCCCGGGACGAAGCGCCCCTCGGCCCGTTGGGCGGCAACGGTGGTGACGGCCAGCGCGTCCCACGCCGCCTCGTCGGCCGGCAGGTCGCCGTCCACCGAGTCCAGCACGTCGTGCAGGAATCGTCCGGTGTCCTCCGTGACGCCGAGGAACCGGGAGCCGCCGCCCAGCAGTCCCGCCGCGAGCGCCCCCTGGACCGAGTCGGGTGCGGACAGGTAGGTCAGCCGGGTCACGATGGCCGTCGGGGTGAACCCGTGGTCGGCCAGCGCGGCCAGCACCGCCTCGAAGACGCGGACCTCGCCGGGGCTGGGACGGCGCTGGGTTGCCAGCCAGAAGGACAGCTCCCCGAACCCCACAGAACCCATCACGTCGGCGGCGAGGTCCTGGCCGAGCAGCGTGATCGTGTCGCGGGTCGAGGCGCCCAAGGCCGTGGGATAGCTGGGCGTCGTGGGGTGGCCCGGCTGCTCCTGGTCAGTCACGTCCGTCCTCCGCTGGTGGTTCGGTCAGCCACCCGCGCAGCTCGTCGCCGTGCTCGTCCAGCTCCGGTGGGGGCAGCCGGTAGCTCGCCGGCGTGCGGGAGAACCGGACGGGGTGCCGCGTGGTCGGGACCGCCCGCTCGCCCTCGCCCGCGGACACGACCGGGTCGAGCTCGAACCGTTCCGCCATCGCGAAACCGCCGTCGATCGTCTGGATCGGGCCGCTCGGCACGCCGGCCCTCACCAGCAGGTCGAACCACTCGACGGCGCCGCGGCGGCGCAGCTGCGCCTCCAGGATCGGCCGCAGCACCTCGCGGTTCGCGGTCCGGTCGCTGTTGCCTGCGAAGCGCGGGTCGTCCGCGACCTCGGGGATGTCCAGCACCTGGCACAGCTTGCGGAACTGGCCGTCGTTGGCAGCGGCCACGATCAGGTCGTCGTCCGCGGTGGGAAGGGGTTCGTACGGGAAGACGCTGGGGTGCGCGTTGCCCATCCGGAACGGCACCGTCCCACCGGCCACGTACGCCGAGCTGTGGTTCACCAGGCCGGTGAGCGCCGACGAGAGCAGGTTCACCTCGACGTGCTGGCCCTCGCCGGTCGCGTCCCGGTGGTGCAGAGCGGCGAGGATGCCGATGGTCGCGTGGTTGCCGGCCATCACGTCGAACACCGAGATGCCGGCCCGGAACGGCGGTCCGGCGGGGTCACCGGTGAGGCTCATCAGGCCGCTCATCGCCTGCACCATGAGGTCGTAGCCCGGGACCTCGCGACCGGCGCCGGAGCCGAAGCCGCTGATCGAGCTGTAGATCACCGCCGGGTTCGCGGCGGACACGGTGTCGTAGTCCAGCCCGTACTTGGTCAGGCCACCCGGCTTGAAGTTCTCGATCACCACGTCGGCCCGGCGGGCCAGCTCGCGGGCCAGCCCGGCGTCCGTCTCGTCCCGCAGGTCCAGGGCGATCGAGCGCTTGCCGCGGTTGACGCCGAGGAAGTACGTCGAGACCCCGTCGTGCACCGGAGGAACCCAGCCGCGGGTGTCGTCACCGCGCGGACCCTCCACCTTGACGACGTCCGCGCCGAGGTCGGCGAGCAGCATGGTCGCGTAGGGGCCGGCCAGGATCCGGGAGAAGTCGGCGACGAGCAGCCCGGCCAGTGGGCCCGTGGGGGCCGGCCCGTCGTCACCTGTCGTTGCCCGCGTCATCCGGCGCAGACCTCCTCAGCCGCGATGCGGACATACGTCCGCGTACGTGGCGAGTCTGCGCGGCCCCTCACGCGGCTGTCAAGGCTCGGCAACTCATCACGTCGGGGAGGGGGTTGACAGGGCGCGGAGGCGGGATCATCGTGAGTTCGACCGCTGAGCGGACACTCGTCCGTTGCCGAGCTGCCCACGGAGGAAGTCGTGTCGAACGTGCACACCGAGGTGTCGTCGCCCGAGCCTGGCCGGCCGGTCGTGCTGCGCGGCGGGACCGTGCTGACCATGGACGACGCGGGCACCGTGCTGGAGAACGCCGACGTACTGGTGGTGGACGACCGGGTGGCCGCGGTCGGTGCGGCGCTCGACGTCCCGGAGGGCACCTTCGAGATCGACGCGTCCGGCGGGATCGTGATGCCCGGGATGATCGACACCCACCGGCACATGTGGCAGACCGCGATGCGCGGCTACGGCGCGGACTGGACGCTGACCCAGTACTTCGTCTGGTACTACCTGGAGCACGGGAAGTCGTTCCGCCCGCAGGACGTGCATGCCGGCAACCTGGTCTCGGCCTGGGACGCGCTGGAGGCCGGGGTCACCACGACCGTGGACTGGTCGCACGGGCTGCAGAGCGTGGACCACGCCGAGGCCGCGGTGGACGCGCTGCAGGCGGTGCCCGGCCGGTTCGTGCTGGCCTACGGCAACATCCAGGCCGCGCCGTGGGAGTGGACCGCCGACCCTGCGGTGCGGGCCTTCCTGGAACGTCGGCGGACGGGAGCCGGCGACATGCTGGGCTTCCAGCTCGCCTTCGACGTGACCGGTGACCCGGAGTTCCCCGAGCGCGCCGCCTTCGAGGTGGCCCGGGAGCTGGGTCTGCCGGTCACGACGCACGCCGGCGTGTGGGGTGCGACGAACGACGCGGGCATCAAGCTGATGCACGAGAACGGCTTCATGACCCCTGAGAGCGTCTACGTGCACGCCGCGACCCTGGAGCCGGACTCGTACCACCGCATCGCGGCGACCGGTGGCAGCATCTCGGTGTCCAC
The DNA here is from genome assembly GCF_039541115.1 of Angustibacter luteus. Lineage (NCBI taxonomy): Bacteria > Bacillati > Actinomycetota > Actinomycetes > Kineosporiales > Kineosporiaceae > Angustibacter > Angustibacter luteus. The sequence goes on along the minus strand of NZ_BAABFP010000005.1, from coordinate 810,007 downwards.
GGAGTCCGAGCAGAGCGCCGGCCAGGGCTACCCGCCCACCTGGCAGGTCCGCCGGCACGACATCCCGGTGTCCCTGTCGATGGACACGAGCGTCTGGTGGAGCGGGGACCTGTTCTCCGCCATGCGGACCACGCTCGGCGCGGACCGTTCCCGCGAGCACCTCGAGGCCCACATCAAGGGCGACACGGTGACCAACGTGCACCTGCGGGCCGAGCACGTCGTGCAGTGGGCGACCCGCGGCGGGGCGCAGGCCCTCGGCCGCGACGACCTGGGCAGCCTCGAGCCGGGCAAGAAGGCCGACGTCGTGCTGATCAAGAACGACGGCTCGCCGGTGTCGTTCCCGCTGCTGAACCCCTACGGCCACGTGGCGTTCCAGGCCCAGCGCGGCGACGTGCACACCGTCCTGGTCGACGGTCGCGTGGTCAAGTACCAGCACCGCCTGGTCGGCGCCGACCTCGCCGCCGTGCGCAGCGAGGTGGAGCAGACCGTGGAGTACCTGCGCTCGACGCTCGGCGAGGACGACTGGACCGGTGGCATGAACCCGGACCGGCCGCGCGACGAGGTGCTGGACAACCCGTACCAGTACACGGCCTACAAGTCGGACTCCACGCACCAGGCCCGTGGCAGCGTCTTCGGGCTGACTGCGGACGACGGGAGCTGAGCGAGCAGATGGCAGGGCGGGGGACGGGTCCGGACTTCGTCGAGGCGCTGGCCCGCGGGCTGGACATCCTGACCTGCTTCGACGTGGATCACCGACGGCTGTCGCTGAGCGAGGTCGCGGCGGCCGCCGGACTGGCCCGTCCGACGGCGCGGCGGCTGCTGAAGACGTTGGAGGAGCTGGGTTTCGTCCGCTCGGTGGACGGCGTGTTCGAGCCGACCCCGCGGGTGCTCGCGCTCGGTATGGCCTACATCGCCTCGCAGGGGATGTGGGACATCGCCCGTCCGCACCTGCAGGACCTGGTCGCCCGGACCGGGGAGTCGTCGTCCATGGCGCAGCTCGACGGGTCCGACATCGTCTACGTCGCCCGCGTGTCGGTGCCCAAGCTGATCGCGCTGCGGGTCGAGATCGGCACCCGCTTCCCGGCCGTGTCGACGTCCCAGGGCAAGGTGCTGCTGGCGGCGCTGACGCCCGCCGAGCTGGACGCCGCGCTGGTCGAGCCGAGCCGCTCGGGCCTGCCGCCGTCGATCGGGCGCTCCCCGCAGCAGCTCGCCGACGACCTCGTCCAGGTGCGGGCCAGGGGCTGGGCGCTGGCCGACGAGGAGCTCGCGCCGGGGGTGCGCTCGATCGCCGTGCCGGTGCGCGACGGCGCGGGCGCCGTCCGGGCCGCGATGAACGTGACCGTGCACGCGGCCGAGACGTCCACCGAGCGGCTGCTCGACGAGCACCTGCCCCGGCTGATCCGTACCGCCGGGGAGGTCAGCGCCGAGTGGGCGCTCTGGCAGTCGCGCCCGCACGTGGAGCTCGTCCCCGACGCCAGCACCAACGCCAAGCGCCGAGCGTGAACGCCCACGGGTGGGAGGCCCGATGACGAAGCTGACCAAGAAGGTCTACGAGGCCGAGCTGTCCCGGCTGCAGGCCGAGCTCGTCACGCTGCAGCTGTGGGCGAAGGACACCGGAAGCCGGGTCGTGGTCGTCTTCGAGGGTCGCGACGCAGCGGGGAAGGGTGGCGTGATCACCCGCATCACGCAGTACCTGAGCCCCCGCGTCGTGCGCATCGCCGCGCTGCCCGCGCCGACGGAGCGCGAGAAGTCGCAGTGGTACTTCCAGCGGTACGTCGAGCACCTGCCGGCCGCGGGCGAGATCGTCCTGTTCGACCGCTCCTGGTACAACCGGGCCGGGGTCGAGCGGGTCATGGGGTTCTGCACGCCTGCCCAGCACCACCTGTTCCTACGCCAGTGCCCCGCCTTCGAGGACATGCTGATCGAGGACGGCATCCTGGTGCGCAAGTACTGGTTCTCGGTGAGCGACACCGAGCAGCAGCGCCGGTTCGAGTCCCGGCTGCGGGACCCCTTGCGGCAGTGGAAGCTGTCCCCGATGGACCTCGAGTCGATCACCCGGTGGGAGGACTACTCGCGGGCCAAGGACGAGATGTTCGAGCACACCGACACCGAGCGCAGCCCGTGGTTCGTGGTCGAGAGCGACGACAAGCGCAGTGCACGGTTGAACATGATCGCCCACCTGCTCTCGACGATTCCGTACCGGCCCGTGCAGGGGGCGCCGATCGACCTGCCCGAGCGTCCTGAGCCGGAGGGCTACCAGCGTCCGCCCCGCGACCAGCTGCGCTACGTGCCGGACCACGTGGCCCTTCTGCTGGGCAGCCAGGATGGGCAGGATGTGAGGTAGCGAGACGACGTCGACCGGAGGAGACCGCCCATGAGCCACCGTCTGAACCCGTACCTCGGATTCCGCGACAACGCCCGTGAGGCCATGGAGTTCTACCAGTCCGTGCTCGGCGGCGAGCTCACGCTGAGCACCTTCGGCGAGATGCAGGCGAGCGAGGACCCGGCCGAGCAGGACAAGGTCATGCACTCGATGCTGGAGACGCCGGCCGGGCTGACCCTGATGGCTGCGGACACGCCGAACCACATGGAGTACACCCCGGGCACGGCGATCTCCGTGTCGCTCAGCGGGGACGACGACGCCGAGCTGCGCCGCTACTGGGACGGGCTCTCGGCCGGCGGGACGGTCGCCGTCCCGCTCGAGCAGGCGCCGTGGGGTGACAGCTTCGGGATGTGCACGGACCGGTTCGGGGTCGCCTGGCTGGTCAACATCGCCGGCCGCCCGCAGGGCTAGCTAGTCCGCCCGGGACGCGGCCAGCGCGCGCACCACGTCCGCCACGAGGTCGTAGGGGACCGGTCGGTCCAGCGGGAAGCGCAGCGTGCCCTTGCCGTTGTGGTACGGCTCGATCCGTTGCGCCAGAGCGTGATCGTCGGGCGCGGGGTAGAGGCTGACGTGCTGCTTCCAGCCGGCGAAGTGCACGAGGCTGCGCCCGTCCAGGACCAGCGTCGGTATGCCGTAGCTGATCTTCTCGGTCGCCCCTGGCACCGCGTCGTGCGCGGTCCGGCGGATCCGCCCGAGGACATCCCGGACGTCGTCGGGGAACGTCTCGAGGTACGCGTCGACGTCCTCTGGTGGTTTGCCCATCGCCCCAGCCTGTCGCTATCGACGTCGGTGATCAACGGGACTACCGTGACCCGTGTGATCCGATTCCTGATCCGCATCCTGGTGTACTTCCTGTCGGCCCTGATCGGCATCATCGTGGCCAACCTGCTGCTGACCGACCTGACCGTGGACGCGCGGGACTACATCCTGGTGGCCGTGATCTTCGCTCTCGTCCAGGCGATCCTGTCGCCCATGATGACCAACATGGTGCAGAAGAACGCTTCTGCCTTCAGTGGTGGCGTCGGCATCGTCTCGACGCTCGTCGCGCTGATCGTCACGGTGCTGATCTCGGACGGCATCACGATCGACGGCCTCACGACCTGGATCCTGGCCGCGTTGATCATCTGGCTCGCGGGTGCCATCGCCGCGTTCGTGCTGCCCTTCTTCCTGGTCAAGAAGGCCGTCGGGGAGCGTCGCGCTTGAACCCGACCTCCGCCCGCGCCGGGAGGCCGGCCGTGGTCGCCGCGGTGTTCGGCGTGCTCTTCCTCGTGGTCTACGGCCTCGTGCTCTCCCAGCAGGACGACGTCGGCGTGGCGTGGGGCTACGCCGCCGCGGTGGTCATCGCGTGCGCGCTCAGCGTCGGCGGGGCGATGACCGGCCGGAGCTGGATGATCCTCGTCGCCGCCATCCTGTTCACCCTGTGCATGCTGCTCGGCCTGCTCTCGATCGGGATCCTGCTGCTGCCCGCGACGGCCCTGGCCTTCATCGCCTTCGTGTTCAGCCGCAAGGACGGTGCGACTCAGGACGGACCGGCTCCACCGGCCACGACCTCGTAGTGCAGGTGGACGACGCCGCTGCCGAACCGCTGGGATGACACCAGCCTCAGCGGCAGTCGGACGTCAGCCGGCAGAGCGGCGTTCCCGCCGCCGACCAGGACCGGGCACAGGATCAGGTGCACCTCGTCCACCAGCCCGGCGCCGAGCGCCTGGCCGGCGAGCTCCGGACCACCGATGCTGAGGTCGGCCGTGGCGGACTCCTTCAGTCGGCGGACGGCGGCCGGGTCGAAGTCGCGTTCTATCCGGATCCGCGAGCCCGTCACGCCGTCGAGGGTGCGGGAGAAGACCACCTTGTCCGCGGCTCGCCAGATCCGTGCGTAGTCGAGGATGACCTCCGGCTGCCCCGCTAGGAACGGGTCGTTGTCCCAGACCGCCATCACGTCGTACATCCGACGGCCGTACAGGTAGGTGCCGATCGGCCGCTCGAGGTCGTTGACGAACCGGTGCACCTCCTCGTCGGGGGCGGCCCAGTCGAAGCCGCCGTCGGCATCCGCCACGTAGCCGTCCAGCGAGGCGATCGCCGAGTAGATGAGCTTGGCCATGAGTTCCTCCCGGCTCCCACGTTACGTGGTGCTGCCCTCTGGTCAGGGGTCGTGCACGGTGGCAGCATCGACGGGTATGAGCCATGACACCGCGATGGAGACTGCAGGTGACGATCTGGCGATAAGGAAGGAGCTGCACGGCTGGTTCGGTGATCCGTGGAGGTCGGCCGACTGCTACGACGACGAGGGGCAGCTGCTCACTGCGCTGCAGATCGACGTCCCCGTCGGGCAGGAGTGCCTGGGGTGCGGCGAGGCCTTCGTCGCCGGCGACAGCGGTACCGCGATCCCGGTCCTGACGGCCTCCGGCGCCGAGCTGCACTACGAGCACCGGGAGTGCGCACTGCGCCAGCAGGTCGGGTCGCTGGCCCACCTCGAGGGCCGCTGCGCGTGCCGGGGTGGCACCGCGGGCGACGAGGGTCGCTCGAGGAGGGCCGAGGCGTTGCTGGTCTGGGCCTGGGTGGCCGACCACGGCGTCCCGGAGGCGGCTGCCTCCTGATCGTCAGCGGACGGCGTCCGCGACCGCCTGCCGGATCGGCACGTCACCGCGGACCAGCTCAAGCACCAGTCCCGCGGACCGCGGCTCGTCAAGCAGCGCCACGACCACCGCGGCGACGTCGTCGCGGGGGACGTCGCCGTACTGCACCGCGTCCGACAGCGTCACCGACCCGGTCCCTGGCTCGTCGGTGAGCCGGCCGGGACGCAGGACGGTCCAGTCGAGGTCACGCCCGCGCACGTCGTCCTCCGCGGCCAGCTTGGCCCGCAGGTAGGCGACGAACACGTCGTCCATCCCGTCGGGCGTGGCGCCGTCCCGGACCCGGTCAACCCCCGTGGACGACACCAGGACGTACCGGCGCACGCCTGCCCGCTCGGCCGCGTCCGCCAGCAGCAGCGCCGCCGCCCGGTCGACCGTGTCCTTGCGCGCCAGACCGCTGCCCGGCCCGGCGCCGGCGGCGAAGACCACGGCGTCGCACCCGTCGATCGCATCGCCCAGCTCGTCCACCGTCGTCGCCTCGAGGTCCAGCAGGGACGGACTCACCCCCGCGGCCCGCAGGGCCTGCTCCTGCTCCGGCTTGCGGTGCAGCCCGACCACCAGGTCGCCACGGCCGGCCAGCAGGCTGCCGAGTCGAAGACCGATCTGACCGTGGGCTCCCGCGATGGCGATGCGCATGCCGCCACGCTACCCAGTGGCTCCACAGCGTCAGGCCATGACCACCAGCATGTAGGCCATGGTGAGGCCCATCGTCACCTGGCAGCCCTCCCGCAGCGAGGGCCGGCGGGCTCCGGCGAGCTGCCACAGCGCCGTCCCCAGCAGCAGACCGACCAGGACGACGCTCACCGGGCCGGGCGTCGACGAGCTCGCAACCGGACCGGCGGACGTCAGGGACGTCGACGCCGCGAGGGCGGTGTGCACGTGGCCGGAGGGCACAGACCCCGCCGTGACCGCCAGGCCGGCGCCCGTCACCAGCATGAAGACCATCGCGAACCCGCCGGTCGCGTGCCGCACGGGCGCCGCGGCACCGGCCAGGCGCGAGCGCGCCGCGGCCTGTGGCGCGGTCAGCGACTGGCTCGCCCGCGCCACGAAGTAGCAGGTCAACGGGACGAAGGCGGCAGCGCACACGAGCGACGCGCCGGCGCCCAGCCCGACCGTCAGCATGGTCGCCATCGCGGTGCTCATCGCCACGTGCGCGACGTCGACGTCCATGCGCGCCGGCGCCGTCTCCCGCGTGCGGGACGCGCGCAGCAGCCGTCCACCGTGCACCAGGGCGGACAAGACCATCACGGCAGCGAGCACCGCATCCAGCCACCTCGGTCCCGCCACGACGGCTCCTTCGCCTGCACGTACGGACCGGCAGCGTCGGCCCCTCAGGACCGACTGTCAACGGCCACCTAAGTAATCGCTTAGGTGACCGTTGACAGCGGAGTCGGGTAGGGGCGCATACTTCGGCCACGTCGAGGTCGATGACGCCCTCCGGCAGCGAGGAGCACCGCCATGCAGGTTCCCGCCCCCTTCGACTACGAGCGCGCCACCAGCGTCGACCACGCGATCGGACTGCTGGAACGGCTCGGCAGCGGATCCCGGCTCGTCGCCGGTGGGCACAGCCTGCTGCCGATGATGAAGCTGCGGCTGGCCAACCTCGAGTACCTGATCGACATCAACGACCTGCACGACGAGCTCGGCTACATCACGGTCGAGCCGACCCGGATCAGGATCGGTGCGATGGCCCGGCACCGCGAGCTCCTCGAGTCGGACGACCTCGCGGCGCACTTCCCGATCGTCCGCGACGCGGAGCGGGTGATCGCCGACCCGATCGTCCGCAACCGCGGGACGCTCGGTGGCTCGCTGTGCCAGGCGGACCCGTCCGAGGACCTGTCGGCGGTCTGCACCACGCTGGCCGCCGAGTGCGTGATCCGCAGCAGCTCCGGGGAGCGGGTGGTCACGATGGACGAGTTCCACCGCGGCCCCTACGAGACCGCCGTGGCGGACGACGAGATGCTCGTCGAGGTCCGGCTACCGATCCGCCCGGGCGGCTCCAGCGCCTACGAGAAGGTCGAGCGCCGGGCCGGGGACTGGGCCGTGGTCTCCGCCGGCGCGGCCGTCTGGCTGGACGGCGGCGTGATCAGCGACGCCCGGGTCGGACTGGCCGCCGTCGGGCCCAACACCACCGGCATCGCAGCCGTCTCGCAGGCCCTGCGCGGCCAGGTCCCCAGCGAGGAGGCCTACGCCAGCGCCGGTGCCATCGCCGCGCAGAGCTGCCGGCCGACGGCGGACGGACGCGGCAGCGTCGAGTACAAGCGTCATCTCGCCGACGAGCTGACCCGACGGGCCCTGCGCCGCGCCGTCGCCCGCGCCACCGGTGAGGAGTCCTGAGCATGCAGGTCACGATGAGCGTCAACGGCGACGAGGTCACCAGCGAGATCGAGGGGCGCCTGCTCCTCGTGCACTACCTGCGCGACCACCTCGGCCTGACCGGCACCCACTGGGGCTGCGACACCAGCAACTGCGGCACCTGCGTCGTCTGGCTGGACGACGAGCCGGTCAAGTCCTGCACCGTGCTGGCCGCGATGGCCGGCGGACACGAGGTCCGCACCGTCGAGGGGCTCGAGAAGGGCACCGAGCTGGACCCGGTGCAGCAGGGCTTCATGAACTGCCACGGACTGCAGTGCGGCTTCTGCACCCCCGGCATGATGATGACCGCCCGCGCCCTGCTCGACCGCAACCCCGACCCCACCGACGGCGAGATCCGCGAGGCCATCTCCGGTCAGATCTGCCGCTGCACCGGCTACGCGACCATCGTGCGCTCCATCCACTGGGCCGCCGACCACGAACGAGCCGCAGCGGCTGCCGCCGCCTCCGGCGCCCTCACCGGCGACGAGGTCGTCGAACGGGTCCTGGAAGAGGCCGACCCCTCCGGTGGCAGCGAGACCCCGCAGACCGTCGGCGCCGGGAGCGAGTCGTGACCACCGTCGAGAACCGCCCGCCGCGCACGTACGACGACAACGACCAGACCCCCGTCGGGCACGGCCGGATGCTGCGCAAGGAGGACCCACGCTTCCTGCGCGGCAAGGGGCACTACCTCGACGACGTCCAGCTGCCCGGGATGCTGCACCTGGCGATCCTGCGCTCACCGGTCGCCCACGCGCGGATCGTCAGCATCGACACCAGCGCGGCCGAGGCGCACCCGAAGGTCAAGGCCGTCGTCACCGGTGAGACGCTGGCCGGGCTCGGCCTGGCGTGGATGCCGACGCTGTCCAACGACGTCCAGGCGGTGCTGGCCACCGACAAGGTCCGCTTCCAAGGCCAGGAGGTCGCCTTCGTCGTCGCCGAGGACCGTTACGCCGCAAGGGACGCGCTCGAGCTGATCGACGTCGAGTACGACATGCTCCAGCCCGTCATCGACGTCCGGACGGCGCTCGCGGACGACGCGCCGGTGATCCGGGACGACCTCGAGGGCAAGACGAACAACCACTGCTTCGACTGGGAGACCGGCGATGCGGCGGCCACCGAGGCCGCCTTCGCCCGCGCCGACGTCGTGGTGAGCCAGGACATCGTCTACCCCCGCGTGCACCCGGCGCCCATGGAGACCTGCGGGTCCGTCGCCGACTACGACCGGATCGACGGCCGCCTCACCCTGTGGTCGACGTCCCAAGCGCCGCACGCCCACCGCACCCTGTACGCCATCGTGGCCGGTCTTCCCGAGCACAAGATCCGGGTCATCTCGCCGGACATCGGCGGCGGGTTCGGCAACAAGGTGCCGATCTACCCGGGCTACGTGTGCTCCATCGTCGGCAGCATCGTCACCGGCAAGCCGGTGAAGTGGATGGAGGACCGGTCGGAGAACCTGGTCAGCACCGGCTTCGCCCGCGACTACGTGATGCGCGGTGAGATCGCGGCGACCCGCGACGGCAAGATCCTCGCGATCCGCACCAACGTGCTCGCCGACCACGGAGCGTTCAACGGCACCGCTGCGCCGGTGAAGTACCCGGCCGGCTTCTTCGGCGTGTTCACCGGCAGCTACGACATCGAGGCCGCCTACTGCCACATGACGGCCGTCTACACCAACAAGGCCCCCGGTGGCGTCGCCTACGCCTGTTCGTTCCGGATCACCGAGGCCGTGTACCTGGTCGAGCGCATCGTGGACTGCCTGGCGCTGGAGCTCGCCATGGACCCGGTCGCCCTGCGGATCAAGAACTTCATCCAGCCCGACCAGTTCCCGTACACGACGAAGACCGGCTGGGTGTACGACTCCGGCGACTACGAGCCCACCATGCGCGAGGCGATGCGGATCGCGGGCTACGACGAGCTGCGCCGCGAGCAGGCCGAGAAGCGCGAGCGCGGTGAGCTGATGGGCATCGGCGTCGCGTTCTTCACCGAGGCGGTCGGCGCCGGACCCCGCAAGGACATGGACATCCTGGGCCTCGGCATGGCCGACGGCTGCGAGCTGCGGGTGCACCCGACGGGCAAGGCCGTCGTCCGGCTGTCCGTGCAGTCCCAGGGGCAGGGGCACGAGACCACGTTCGCCCAGATCGTGGCGGAGGAGATCGGCATCCCGCCCGCCGACATCGACGTCGTGCACGGGGACACCGACCAGACGCCCTTCGGGCTGGGCACGTATGGCAGCCGCTCGACGCCGGTCTCCGGAGCGGCAGCGGCCCTGGTGGCCCGCAAGGTCCGGGACAAGGCACGGATCATCGCCTCCGGGATGCTCGAGGTGTCGGTCGCAGACCTGGACTGGGACAAGGGTTCCTTCCACGTCAAGGGCGACCCGACGAAGGCGGTGACCATCCAGGAGATCGCGATGCGGGCGCACGGCGCCGGCGACCTGCCGGACGGCGTCGAGGGCGGGCTCGAGGCACAGATCTGCTACAACCCGGAGAACCTCACCTACCCGCACGGCGCGTACATCTGCGTGGTCGACATCGACCCCGGGACCGCGCAGGTGAAGGTGCGCCGGTTCATCGCGGTGGACGACTGCGGCACCCGGATCAACCCGATGATCATCGAGGGTCAGGTGCACGGCGGCCTCACCGACGGCGTCGGCATGGCGCTGATGGAGATCATCGCGTTCGACGAGGACGGCAACTGCCTGGGCGGCTCGCTGATGGACTACCTGATCCCCACCGCGCTGGAGGTGCCGGACTGGGAGACCGGCTTCACGGTGACCCCGTCACCGCACCACCCGATCGGGGCCAAGGGCGTGGGGGAGTCCGCGACGGTCGGCTCGCCGCCGGCCATCGTGAACGCCGTCATCGACGCGCTGCAGCCGTACGGCGTCCGGCACGCCGACATGCCACTCACCCCCTCGCGGGTCTGGGACGCCATGCAGGGCAACGCGACCCCGCCGATCTGAGGTGACGTGACGCATCGGATGAGCGCTCGTGTCGCCGAGCTCACCTCGGCGCGGGTGCCGTTCGTGCACGCGACCGTCGTGCGCGCCCAGGAGCCGACGTCGGCCCGCCCCGGGGACGACGCGGTCGTCCACGCGGACGGCACCATCGAGGGGTTCGTCGGCGGGCACTGCGCCCAGGGCTCGGTGCGCACCGCGGCCCTGCAGGCGCTGGCGGACGGCGACCCCGTGCTGCTGCGCGTCCTGCCCGACGACGCCGAGCACTTCCCGGACTCGCCGAGCGCCCGGGTGGTGGTGAACCCGTGCCTGTCCGGCGGCGCGCTCGAGATCTTCCTGGAGCCGCAGCTGCCCGCGCCCCTGGTCTGCGTGGTGGGGGACACCCCGATCACCACGGCGCTGTTGGCGCTGACCGCGCAGCTCGGCTTCGTCGGCCGAACGGCGCCGACCGGCGCCTCCACCACCTCTACCCCAGGGGCGACGGCGGTCGTCGTCGCCTCGCATGGCAGTGGTGAGGTCGAGGCGATCCGCTCGGCGCTCGACGGCGGCGTGCCCTTCATCGGGCTGGTGGCCAGCCGGCGCCGGGGGGCAGCGGTCCTCGACGAGATGGGGCTGTCCGACGCCGAGCGCGCCCGGGTCCGGACCCCGGTCGGGCTGGACATCGGGGCGCGCACCGCCGAGGAGATCGCGCTGTCGATCCTGGCCGACGTGGTCCGCGCGGTCCGGGTGGACGGTGTGGGCGCCGCCGACCCGATCCCCGCCCCCGTCGCCGACGTCGCCATCGACCCGGTGTGCGGGATGACCGTCGTGGTCGGGGCCGACGCCATCCACCTGCACGACGGCGACGGGGACCACTACTTCTGCGCCACCGGATGCCGGGACCGGTACTCCGCCCAGGTCAGGCCCTGACCGGTGCAGGTCACCGGCCTCGTGCTGGCCGCCGGCTCGTCGACCCGGCTGGGGCAGCCCAAGCAGCTCCTGCCCTACCGCGGTGCGCCGCTGCTGGAGTCGGCGCTGACCACCGCCCGGTCCTGCGGGTTCGACCAGCTGGTCGTCGTCCTGGGCGGCAGCTACGACCAGGTGCGCGCCGAGGTGGACCTGAGCGACGCGGTGGTCGTCCGCAACGAGGCCCACGGCGCGGGCTGCAGCTCGTCGATCGCCTCCAGCCTGGTCGTGGTCGAGGCCGCCTCGGACGGGCTCGTGCTGATGCTCGGTGACCAGCCCGGCGTCCAGCCGTCATCCGTCGCCGACCTGCTCGGTGCGGCCGGCGACAGCACCCTCCCCGACGTGGCAGTCTGCCGGTACGACGACGGCTGGGGGCACCCCATGTGGTTCGCGCGCACGGTGTTCGGCGACCTCACCGACCTGCACGGAGACAAGGGAGTCTGGCGGCTGCTGCACTCCGGCCGCTACGACGTGCGCGAGGTGCCCGTGCCCGGCCCGGTACCGGTCGACGTCGACACCTGGGAGGACTACCAGGCCCTGCTGCGGGCCGAACCCGACGCCGGGGCGGCCTCATGACCCAGCCGTGGACCAGCGCGGACGACGTCCGCCGTGAGCTCGACGCCGTCGACTACCTGGTGGACGACGGCATGGCGACCGCGCTGCACCTGGCCCTGACCCTCGAGCAGCCGCTGCTGCTCGAGGGTGAGCCTGGCGTCGGCAAGACGGCCGCCGCCAAGGCCCTTGCCCGCGCGCTCGGCGCCGACCTGATCCGGCTGCAGTGCTACGAGGGGCTGACCGCCTCGGAGGCCCTGTACGAGTGGAACTATCAGCGCCAGCTGCTGGCCATCCGGCTGGCCGAGTCACGGCACGAGACCTTGTCGGACGCCGACCTGTTCACCGAGGAGTTCCTGCAGGAACGCCCCATCCTGCAGGCGATCCGGGCCAAGGGGCCGGTCGCGCCGGTACTGCTGATCGACGAGATCGACCGGGCGGACGACGAGTTCGAGGCGTTGCTGTTCGAGTTCCTCGGCGAGGCCTCGGTGACGATCCCGGAGATCGGCACCTTCGTAGCGCAGCGGCGTCCCGTCGTCGTCCTGACGTCGAACCGCAGCCGCGAGCTGCACGACGCGCTCCGCCGGCGCTGCCTCTACCACTGGATCGACTTCCCCGAACCGACCCGGGCCGCCGACATCCTGCGCCGCGCCGTGCCGGCGGCGACCGAACCGCTGATCGGGTCGGCCACCGAGTTCGTCGGACGGGTGCGCGGCCTGGACCTGGACAAGCCACCCGGGATGGCCGAGACCATCGACTGGGTGTCGGCCCTGGCGGCACTCGGCGCGGCGGAGCTGGTGCCGCAGGACGTCGTCCGCAGCCTGAGTGCCCTGGCCAAGACTCCCGACGACCGGGCGAGCATCATCGCGGCGGTCGAGGGGGCGACGCTGGGGCAGCCCGGCAGCACGGGATGAGCCAGCCGCTGCTGCGCGGGGTCGACCGCGCCGCCTTCGCCGCCTCGCTCACCGCGAAGCTGCGCGCTGGTGGGGTCGCCGTGGGGCTGACCGCGACCGAGGACCTCACCCGGGCCCTGGCCGCGAGCCTGCCCACCTCGCCGAGCCGGCTGTACTGGGTAGCGCGGGTCACGCTGGTGCGCCGGCAGTCTGAGCTCGCCGCCTTCGACGCGGTCTTCGCTGCCGTGTTCGACGACGCGGTGATCGCGATCGGGCGGGCCAACCGGACCCCGCAGCGCCCGCCCGACGCGTCCCCCGGCGACGCGCTGATGCCGGTCCCGCGGGCCAACCAGGACGAGGCGGACGGCGCCGGGCTGCCGTGGGTGACGCTGCCCTCCGTGGTGGCCCTGCCGGACGACCCCTCGGCGACTGACGCCGACCAGGCCGTCCCCCTCCGGGTCGTCAGCGAGCTGGAGGCCCTCTCGCGGCTGCCTTTCGAGCAGCTCAGCGAGGCGCAGACGCAGCTGCTGGGCCGGTGGCTCGAGCAGCAGCTGGCCGGGTGGCCGACCAGGCGCACCCGCCGCCGCCGCCCTGGCCCCGGCGGCCGGGAGGTCGCGCTGCGCCCCACGATCGCGCGGTCGCGTCGCACCGGCTGGGACCCCGTCGAGCTGGTCCGGGTCCGACCGGTCCGCAAGCCGCGCCGGGTGGTCGTGCTGTGCGACGTCAGCCAGTCCATGCAGCCGCAGGTGACGCCCTACGTGCACCTGATGCGAGCCCTGGTGCTGGGCGTCGGGGGCGAGGCGTTCGCGTTCGCCACCTCGCTGACCCGGCTCACCACGGTGCTGCGGCACCGGTCGGCCGTCGTCGCGGTCGAGCAGGCCACCGCGCAGGTCAGCGACCGCTACGGCGGCACCCGGATCGCGGCCAGCGTGCAGGCCCTGCTCGCCTCGCACCACGCCGAGGCGGTGCGCGGTGGGGTCGTGGTGATCGGCTCGGACGGGTGGGACAGCGAACCGCCGCAGGACCTGGCCCGGGCGATGGCCCGGCTTCGCCGTCGCGCCTACCGGGTCGTGTGGATCAACCCGCGGGCCGCCGCCCCGGGCTTCGAGCCGTTGGTGGGCACGATGGCGGCGGCGCTGCCCTACTGTGACGACCTGCTCGCGGCCGACACGTTCGACTCGCTCGCCGCGGTCGTCGCCGAGCTCGGGAGCCTCAGCTCCAGAGCGTGACGTGCACCGACGGCTTGAAGTGGCTGATGTTCACCCCGGACCCGCGCAGCATCGCCTGGGTCGCCCGGGGGGTGGTGACGAACCGGGTCAGCTCTGCCACCGCATCCGCCGGTTGGCGCAGCGTCATGATGCTCCACACCGCATCCGCCTGCAGCCCCTGACCGGACACCCGCACGAGCCGGCCCTGGGCGACGTCCCGGGCCACCACGAAGGACACGGTGAGGGCGACCCCGCGCCCGCGCGACGTCTCCTCGAGCGCGGCGGCGTCGCTCTGGAAGATCCGCTGGTTCTGCTCCGGGACCCGGATGCGACGCAGCATGGCCGCGATCGAGCCGAGTCCCTGCGCCGCTGAGGGTCCGAGCATCCAGGTCTGCTCGCGCAGCTGGTCCATCGAGGCGTGGCCACCGGCCAGCGGATGCGTGGCGCCGACGACGACGACGCTCTGGTACTTCAGGAACTCGGTGCGCTGCAACGCGGCGTCGACCGGGCCGGCCACCGGGCCGATTGCCACGTCGGCGGAGCGGGTCAGCAGCAGCCGCTCGAAGTCCTCGGGCCGGCTCACGCTGAGCTCGACGTCCAGGTCGTCCGCCCGGCTGGTGAACAGCTGGATCAGGCCCGGCGCGCCGTGCTCGGCGAACAGGCTCGACGCAGCCACCCGGAGCATCCGCCGTCCACCGGCGGCCTGGCTCACCTCGAGGATGGTGCGGTCCTGCAGCCCGAGCATCTCGGCCGCCCGGCTGGCCAACCGGAGCCCGCCCGGCGTGAACGCCAGCCCGGACGACGTCCGCACGAAGAGCTGGTCACCGAGCTCCTTGCGCAGCTGGGCGACGTGCAGCGAGACGGCGGCGTCGGACACCCCCAGCTCCACGCCCGCCGCCTTGACCGATCCTTGTCGCACCACTGCCGAGAAGGCGCGTAGCTGCGCGGGTGTCACCATCGCACGCTAGCCCACGGACGCCGTCCTGTCCGTCGCCAGCGCGGATCAGCCGGTTCAGTGGTAGGCACGGACCATGACAGAACGCAGCACACCGCCGTTCCGCGCCGACCACGTCGGCAGCCTGCTCCGACCGCAGCGGCTGCTCGACGCCCGGGCCGCGCGCGGCACCAACGACCTGGACGACGAGGGCCTCCGCGCGGTCGAGGACGAGTGCATCACCGAGGTGGTCCGGCAGCAGGCCGACCTCGGCCTGCGGTCCGCGACGGACGGCGAGTTCCGCCGGACGTCCTGGCACATGGACTTCATCTACCAGCTCGGCGGCGTGCACCGCACCGACGAGGAGCTCCAGGTGCACTTCCACAACGCGCAGGGCGACCTGGACTTCACCTCGGCCGGGCTCCGGGTCGACGAGCCGATCTCGTTGCCGCGCACCATCTTCGAGGACGCGTTCCGGTTCCTGGCGAAGCAGACCGAGCAGACCGGCGCGACGGCCAAGCTGACCATCCCGTCGCCGAGCATGGTGCACTACCGCGGCGGTGCGGCGTCCATCGACCGCTCGGTCTACCCCGACCTCGAGCAGTTCTGGTCCGACCTGGCGGGGGCCTACGCGGCGCAGCTGCGCGCCGTCGCTGAGCTGGGCTGCACCTACCTGCAGCTCGACGACACGAGCCTGGCCTACCTCAACGACCCGCACGAGCGTGAGCGGATGAGCGGCCTCGGCGAGGACGCCGAGCACCAGCACGAGCGCTACATCCGCACGATCAACGCGGCGATCGCCGGCCGCCCCGAGGGTCTGCACGTCACGACCCACCTGTGCCGGGGCAACTTCCGATCGTCCTGGGCGGCGTCCGGGGGCTACGACTTCGTCGCCGAGGCCCTGTTCGGGGGGTTGGACGTGGACGGCTTCTTCCTCGAGTACGACGACGAGCGCTCCGGCGGGTTCGAGCCGCTGCGGTTCGTCCCGCCGGGCAAGCAGGTCGTCCTCGGCCTGGTCACCACGAAGAACCCGAAGCTGGAGAGCAAGGACGACCTCAAGCGACGGATCGAGGACGCCGCGAGGTTCGTCCCGCTCGAGCAGCTGAGCCTGTCCCCGCAGTGCGGCTTCTCCTCCACCGTCGAGGGCAACGCGCTCACCCGGGACGACCAGCTGGCCAAGCTGCGGCTCGTCGTCGAGACGGCGCAGGAGGTGTGGGGCTGATGGACGCGATCGGGGTGCTCCAGGACGCCATCGGGCGGATCACCGAGCGCGGGCACGAGGTCTGCGACGGGCTCAGCCCCGAGCTGGCGAACGAGCGGCTCGACGGTCGGTCGAACTCGATCGCCTGGCTGGTCTGGCACGCGGCCCGGGTCGCGGACACCCACGTCGGTGACGCGCTCGGTGCGGACGACGTCTGGCGGACCCGGGGGTGGCACGAGCGGTTCGGGTTGGCGCTGGGGTCCGACGACACCGGCTACGGGCACACCAGCGAGCAGGTCGGTCAGGTGCAGGTGAACGACGCGTCGCTGCTCACCGGCTACCTGGACGACGTCATCGAGGTGACCCGGCAAGCGGTCGACGGACTCACCGACACCGACCTGGACCGGGTCGTCGACGAGGGCTGGGACCCGCCGGTGACCTTGGGCGTGCGGCTGGTCAGCGTCATCGACGACGACCTGGAGCACCTGGGTCAGGCGGCCTTCCTCAAGGGGGTCCTCGAGGACCGGTGACCTTCCTGCTCGGCTGGGCATCACCCGTCACGGGTGATGCCGAGCCGCCTGTTACTCGTCACCGTTGGCGCTGGGACCTTCGACGGTCGAAGGTCTTTTTGCGCGTCCGGTCCGCCGGCGCGTGACGAAAGGAATGGGTCATGTCCTTCTGGGATGTCGTCTGGTTCATCATCATCTCGTTCGCGTTCATCGCCTACCTCATGGTGCTGTTCGCGATCATCGGAGACCTGTTCCGCGACCGGGAGACCTCGGGCGTGGTCAAGGCGATCTGGATCGTGCTGCTGATCGTGCTCCCGTTGCTCACCTCGTTGGTGTACCTGATCGCCCGTGGCAGCGGCATGGCGGAGCGGCAGGCAGCAGCGGTCAAGGGCGCGGTCGAACAGCAGGACGCGTACATCAAGAGCGTCGCCGGATCGACCTCGCCGGCCGAGCAGATCAAGCACGCCAAGGACCTGCTGGACTCGGGTGCGATCACCCAGGACGAGTTCGCCAGCCTGAAGGCCAAGGCGCTCGCCTGAGCACTGCCTGACCACCGCCCGAACACCGCTCGAACACGGTATGAGCCCGAGGAGCCCGGGTCCGGCCATCGCGCCGGGCCCGGGCTCTCGTGTGCCCCCTCGCATTCCCCGACCACCGTGCCTACGGTGACGTCATGGACTTCGGTGTGGGGTACTTCGCGACGCACGACGCCATGGGCCCGGACGCGCTGGCGGTGATGGTGGAGGAGCACGGTCAGGAGTCGCTGTTCTTCGCCGAGCACACCCACATCCCCGCCGAACGCCGGACGCCGTACGGCGGTGGAGGTGAGCTGCCGCGCAAGTACTGGCACACCTACGACCTGTTCGTGACGCTGACGGCGGCCGCCCTGGCCACCAGCCGGCTACGGGTCGGCAGCGGCGTCTGCCTGGTGATCGAGCGCGACCCGATCACGACCGCCAAGGAGGTCGCGAGCGTCGACGCGCTCAGCGGTGGACGGCTTGAGTTCGGAGTCGGTGCGGGGTGGAACCGCGAGGAGATGGAGAACCACGGCACCGATCCGCGTCGCCGGATGACGGTGCTCAAGGAGCGGGTCGAGGCGATGAAGGCCATCTGGACCCAGGACGAGGCGACCTACCACGGCGAGTTCGTCGACTTCGACCGGATCTGGTCGTGGCCGAAGCCGGCCCAGCGACCGCACCCGCCGGTGCTGGTCGGCGGCCTCGGACCGACCGTGCTGGACCGGGTGCTGGCGTTCGGCGACGCCTGGTTCCCGAACCACCGGCCCGAGGTGCTCGAGCGGTCCCGTGAGCTGTGGGCCCGGGCCGACCGCCCGGTCGCCGTCTCGGTGATGGGTGTGCCGGCCGACCCGAAGGTGCTGGAGGAGTACGAGAAGGCCGGGATGAGCCGGGTGGTGCACTGGTTGCCGTCGAACGGCCGCGGTCCCGTCGAGCGCGAGCTGGCCGCCTGGGAGGACGCCATCGCCGACCTCCAGGGCACGTGAGCACGCTGGACGGCGAGCAGGCCCGTGCCCGCTTCGCCGACGCCCGGGTCGCGCGGTTGGCCACGGTCGACGCGCAGGGACGACCGCACGTCGTCCCCCTGGTCTTCGCCGTCGACGGCGACCGCGTGGTCAGCGCCGTCGACCACAAGCCCAAGCGCAGCAACGACCTTCGCCGGCTCGCCAACATCGCGGCCAACCCGGCCGTCGCGCTCCTCGTGGACCACTACGCAGACGACTGGACGACGTTGTGGTGGGTGCGGGCGGACGGTCGGGCGCGCGTCCTGGCGCCGGACGACGTCGAGGCCGGCGACGCCCTCGACCGGCTCGCCTCTCGCTACCCGCAGTACGTCGAGCAGCGGCCGGACGGCCCGGTGCTGGTCGTCGACGTCGACCGGTGGACCGGTTGGACGGCCAGCTGACCGACCGGTTCAGTCCGGCCGTCGGCCCCACGCGCTCAGCATGCCGATCGACGGCCAGTGCGTGTCCTGGTCGCTCAGCATCTCGTCCAGGGCCGACGCCTCGACGGGGTCCAGCAGGCCGGAGGCGATCATCCGGTCGCTCAGCTGGGCCAGGCTCAGCCGGTAGAACTGCGCGTCCAGGCTGCCGCCGCGGATGAGCAGGGTGCTCAGCTCGGCCTGAACGTCCACCAGGCCCGCGTCCGTGAGCCGCTCCGGCAGCAGCAGGCCGTACTCCGGGTCGGCCCCGGCCGCCCGGAACGCACCGGCCACCGCCGCCATCGCGCGGGACAGGACCCCGGCCGAGGCGGCGGGGACGAACAGGGGCTGGACGAGCGCCAGGTGGGTGCCGCCGAACACCACGTCCTCCAGCAGCAGGACACCGCCGGGGCGCAGCGCCGTCACCAACCGGCGTAGCGTGCGCTCGCGCTGCGGGACGTGCTCGAGGACCGCCCGCGCGTGCACCAGGTCGAACTCCGCGTGCGGGACGTCGTCCTCGCTGACGTCGTGCCGGCGCACCTCGACGTGGTCGTCCGCCAGCTCGTCGACGAATCGGGTGTCGATGTCGGTCACCAGGACGTGCCCGGACGGCCCGACGACGTCCGCGAGCCACGTCGCGACGCTGCCGCCCCCCGCCCCGACCTCCCAGCAGCGCCAGCCTGCGGTGACGCCGAGGTCCTGGAGGTGGCGGAACGTCCCGGCGTCGAACTGCTCCGACAGGCCTTCGAGCCGCGCTCGTTCCTGTTCCCAGGACTGGCGGTACACGTACGTGTCGTCGCCGCTCATGCCCTGACGGTCCCACTCCGCTGGCCCCACGACCAGACCCCCGCGGGTGCGCGACGGCACGGGACCCGGTAGGAGTGGACCATGAGCGAGAACACCGAGGCCGTGGCGCTGCTGGGAACCGGCACGATGGGTGCGGGCATGGCGCGCAACATCGCCCGCGCCGGGATCGACCTCCGGGTCTGGAACCGGACGCCGGAACGAGCGCGGCCGCTGGCCGCTGACGGTGCGAAGGTGTGCGCGAGTGTCGCGGACGCGGTCGAGGGCGCCGACATTGTCGTCACGATGCTGTGGGACGCGGACTCGGTCGAGCGGGTGCTCCGTGAGGCCGGTGCGGCGCTCGCTCCCGGCACCGTGCTGCTGCAGATGAGCACCGTCGGCGTCGAGGGTGCGGACCGGCTCGGCCGGGTGTGCGACGAGCTCGGGCTCGTGCATGTGGACGCACCAGTGCTCGGCACCAAGCAGCCCGCGGAGCAGGGCGCCCTGGTGGTGCTGGCCTCCGGGGCCGCCGACGAGGTGCGGGAACGGATCGGCCGGGTGCTGGACGCGGTCGGCTCCCGCGTCGTCTGGCTCGGCGCCGCGGGGGAGGGGTCGCGGCTCAAGCTCGCCGCCAACGCGTTCGTCATCTCGCTCGTCGGTGGCATCGCCCAGTCGGTGGCACTCACCCGCGAGCTGGGCCTGGACCCGGCCCTGTTCCTGGCAGCCATCGGTGGCGGCGCGATGGACGCGCCGTACGTGCAGCTCAAGGGCAAGGCGATGATCGCCCGCGACTTCACGCCGTCGTTCGGCATCGACGGCGGCCTCAAGGACGCGGACCTGATCGCGGCGGCGGCCCGCGACGTCGGCCTGGACCCGGCGCTGATCGACGCGCTGCGCGGGTTGCAGCGTCAGGTCGTCGAGGCCGGCCACGGCGACGAGGACCTCGCCGCCGCCTACCGCGCGTACGACCGGAGCTGAGGCGGCGACCATGGCTCTCATCCAGTGCAGCTTCTCGTCCGACGTCCTGGAGGTCGGTACCTCGATGTCGGTGGTGCTGCCGCAGAACGCCGCCAGCCAGATCGGGGTCGACGCCGCCGACTCGCAGGGTGGCCCGTTCCCGGTGCTCTACCTGCTGCACGGGCTCAGTGACGACGCGACCGCGTGGACCAGGTACACGTCGATCGAGCGGTACGCGACGGCGCACGGCATCGCCGTCGTCATGCCGCAGGTGCAGCGCAGCTTCTACCAGGACCAGGCGCACGGCGGCCGCTACTGGACGTTCCTCACCGAGGAGCTGCCGGAGGTGGTGCAGGCGTTCTTCCGCGTCTCGGACCGCCGTGAGGACACGTTCGTCGCCGGGCTCTCGATGGGCGGCTACGGCGCGATGCGCTGGGCGCTGACCGCACCGGAGCGGTTCGCCGCTGCCGCGAGCCTGTCCGGGGCGCTCGACCTGGCGGCCTGGGTCGGGGGCGGCGGGATGCACGCCGACATCAACGACGCGGTGTTCGCGGGGGCGGACGTCACCGGCACGGACGCCGACCTGCTCACCCGGCTGAATGGCCTGGACGACGACGCCCGCGCGGCCCTGCCACGGCTGTACGTCACCTGTGGGACCGAGGACAGGCTGCTGCCGGACAACGAGCGCTTCCTGGACGCGGCGCGGCGTGCTGGCGTCGACGTGACGGCGGACCTGCGGCCGGGCGAGCACGAGTGGGGCTACTGGGACACGGTGATCCAGGACGTCCTCACGTGGCTGCGGCCCGCTCCGGTATCCGCATCGTGAGAAGCCGAAGTCACCTGCAGCACTAGACAATACGCTCGCCAGGGTGAGCCAGCCCCGCCCGCCGCAGCCGGACTTCCTCCTGGTCGGCGCCCCCAAGGCCGGCACCTCCGCCCTGCACGCCGCCCTGGCCCGGCACCCCGAGGTGCACCTGACCTCGCCGGCCGCCCCGCACCTCAAGGAGCCCAAGTACTACCTGTGCGACGACGCGCCACCGCCTACCTACACCGGGCCCGGGGACGCGCACAGCAACCGCGAGTGGGTCTGGCGCCGGGCCGACTACGAGGCACTGTTCGCGGCTGCCCCCGAGGGTGCAGTCCGGGGTGAGAGCACACCGTTCTACCTGTGGAGCCCGACTGCCCGGCGGCGGATCGCCGAGGAGCTGCCTGACGTGCGCCTGGTGGTCGTGCTCCGCGACCCGATCGACCGCGCGTACTCCAACTGGATGCACCTGTGGTCCGACGGACTGGAACCGGACCCGGACTTCCTGTCCGCGTTCGCCCGTGAGCCGCAGCGCATCCACGTCGGCTGGGCGCCCTTCTGGCGCTACCGCGACCTCGGCCTCTACGGCCGTCAGCTGGCCGACCTGCACGCCCGGGTGGACCGGGAGCGGATCCTCCTGCTGCGGTACCGGGACGTCGTCGACGCGCCGGCCGCCACGCTCGACCGGGTGAGCGCCTTCGTCGGCATCACACCGGGGGTCGTGACCCAGGTGCCGCGTGACAACCAGCGGCCCTACGTGACCCCCGGGGCGCGGGCCGCCCTGCTGGGGCGCGCCGTCCGGACCGGGGCCACCCTCGGCGCGTTCACCCACCCCCAGCGCTGGCGCGACCTGAGCCGGCCGTTGATCCGTGCGCTGCACGGGGACGCGCACACCCCGCGGCCGCGGCTGCAGCCCGGGGAGCGCGCCGCGCTGCTGCCCGCCTTCGCCGACGACATCGACCTGCTCGAGCAGGTGAGCGGGCAGAGCTACGCGGACTGGCGCTCGGTCGAGGACCGCGGCTCCTTCGCCCTGCGGCGGCAGCCCTAGGCGCGGCTCCTCATCAGGCCAGGCTCGTCATCAGGCCAGGCTCGTCATCAGGTCGTGCGCGCCGTCCTCGCGGGCGGCCTCGAAGTAGAACCGGGTGCGGCCGTCGGGCTGCCGTACAGCGCAGGCGTAGCGCAGCGCGCCGTCGCCGTGCGGCGAACCGAGCCGGACGCCGTCCAGCGCCTCCAGCCGTCCGTCCCGCTGGACGGCGACCCCGGTGCGCTCGTACCAGTTGGACGCCGCATCGCGCCGCCCGTCGTACAGCACCGCCAACGGGTCGCGGCACAGCACGGTCGTGACTCGAGCGCCCCGCTCGTCCCACTCGTTCGCCCGGCCGGTCAGCACCTCGCCCCGGTCCTGCCACTCCAGCCCGTCGGCACTGGTCAGGTACCGGGTGCTCATCCGGTCCTCCTCGCCGAGCTCGGTCAGCGGGTGGCAGCAGAGCCACAGGTGCCAGCCATCCGGGCCCACCTCGATGACGGGGTCCTTGACCGCCGTCCGCTCGTCCCCGGGCAGCACCAGGCGACGCTCGCCCCGGGGCAGCTCCTCGACCGTCGGCGCGGTCAACGAGTCGATCCACCAGTGCTTGGAACCCGGCGTGGCGCAGGACAGGTAGAGCCGCCACCCGCCGTCCGGCAGCGGCACCAGGGCCGGTCGCTCGAACGACTCGGCGCCGAACTCCGTACGGCGCACGGCGCAGACCGGCTCGAAGTGCACGCCGTCGTCCGAGCGGGCGACCACCACTGCGACACCGCGACCGTCCGTGAGCGGCCGACGGACCCGGTAGGTCAGGTACGTGGTGCCGTCCACCAGGACGGCGCTCGCGGCGCCCGCCCAGTTGCCCGGCCCGGGTGCGGGCGCGGCCACCACCACCTGGGCGCCCTCCGCGGTCGGCAGCGGCAGGGAGGGCGAGGGCACCTGCCGAGTCTAGGAGGCTGCGCGCACCCGAGGTCGCGCTCGGGCTAGTCGTTGTCGGTGGTCGGGTACAGGATGGGCGGATGCACCTCGCGACCACCGACGCCGGGAACGACCTGCTCGACCGGGACCCGCTCGCCCTGCTCACCGGGATGCTGCTCGACCAGCAGATCCCGATGGAGAAGGCCTTCACCTCCCCGTCCGTGCTGCTCGAGCGGCTGGGCGGGGACGCCGACGCCCTGGACGCCGCGCAGATCGCCGCGCTCGACCCGGACGCGCTGGTCGAGCTGTTCCGCACGCCCCCGGCCCTGCACCGGTTCCCCGGCTCGATGGCGGCCCGCGTGCAGGAGCTGTGCCAGGTCCTGGTCCGGGAGTACGGCGGTCGCGCCGAGGCGGTGTGGGCGGACGTCGACACCGGCGAGGAGCTGCTGGCGCGCGTGGCCGCGCTGCCCGGCTTCGGTGCGCAGAAGGCGAAGATCTTCGTCGCGCTGCTGGGCAAGCGGTACGGCGTGCAGCCGGCCGGCTGGCGCGAGGCCGCCGGGTCCTACGGCGAGGAGGGCAGCTACCGGTCGGTGGCCGATGTGGTGGACGCCGCGTCGCTGCTCAAGGTGCGCTCGACCAAGCAGGAGGCCAAACGAGCCGCGAAGGCCGCGGCAGGGGAGGGAACCCGATGACCGACCTGGCGTTCGACCGGACCGGCGCGCCCGCCGAGGAGCAGCTCGAGCAGTACCGGCTCGAGCTCACCGGGTACTGCTATCGCATGCTGGGCTCGGCGTTCGAGGCCGAGGACGCGGTGCAGGACACGATGATCCGGGCCTGGCGGGCCCTGGCGAAGTTCGAGGGACGCTCGAGCCTGCGCTCCTGGCTGTACCGGATCGCGACCAACGTCTGCTTCGACGCCCTCGACGGCCGCCAGCGCCGAGCCCGCCCGATGGACCTCGGGCCCGCCGTCTCGGCCTCCGCGCCGGCCGGTGGGACCCTGCCCGAGGCCACCTGGATCACCCCGATCCCGGACGACCGCGTGCTGCCGTCCTCCAGCGATCCGGCCGACCTGGCGGTGGCGCGTGACTCCGTACGGCTCGCCTTCATCGCGGCGCTGCAGCACCTGCCTCCGCGCCAGCGGGCGGTCCTCATCCTGCGCGAGGTGCTCGCGGTGCCCGCCGCCGACGTGGCCGAGCTGCTCGAGACGACGACGGCGTCGGTCAACAGCGCCCTGCAGCGAGCGCGCGCCACGATGGCCGAGCGCGAGCCGACAGATACCGACGTGCTCCCCGAGCTGGACGACGAGGACACGGAGCTGCTGGCCCGCTACCTGGACGCCTTCGAGCGCTACGACATCCCCGCGCTCACCGCCCTGATCAAGGAGGACGCCACCCAGTCGATGCCGCCGTACGAGATGTGGCTGTCCGGCCGCGACGACATCCTCACCTGGTGGACCGGCCCCGGGATCGAGTGCAAGGGGTCGCGGCTGGTGCCGACGCGAGCGAACGGCAAGCCGGCGTTCGCCCAGTACCGGCCCAGCGGGCCGGGCGGCGCGTTCGAGCCGTGGTCGCTTCACGTGCTGGAGATCCGCGACGGGCGGATCGTCGAGTTCACGATGTTCCTGGACACCGAGCGGGTCTTCCCGCTCTTCGGGATCCCGATGACGGCTACCTGAGCAGCAGGGTCCGCAGCACGTCCACGACGGGCACGTCCGCGGGCACCCAGGGAACGTCGTCCAAGGACGCCGCGGTGAGCCAGCGGACGGCGTCGTGCGCGTCGTCCGGCGTGGGCGCACCACCGGACAGCTCGGCCAGCCACACGCGCATCGTGAGCCGGGCGGAGATCGGCCAGCAGCCGTCGTCCGGGCCGGGGAGCTCGTCGCCGAGGCGCAGCTCGACCCCCAGCTCCTCGACCAGCTCACGGTGCAGCGCCTGCTGCGGGGCCTCGCCCGGCTCGACCTTGCCGCCGGGCAGCTCCCAGAGCCCCTGGGTCTCGACCGGCCGGGTCCGACGGGCGGCCAGGAGCCGGCCAGGACGAGCCAGGTCGTCCACGATCGCCGCGCCGACCACCAGGACCCGCGGCGTGCTGCGCTCGTCCGGTGACCTCACCAGCCCAGACTGCCGCCCCCGGCGGCCGGGCGCGACCCTCGACGTCACCCGTTCGGTGGATCGACAGGGTGTGCGGGTCCGCCGATTGAGAGGGTGCGGGCGCAGACAGCCCCTATCCGAGCGACGCACAGGACACTGAGGACACCGATGAGTGGCAAGTACCGGCTGGTCACCCGAAGCGACTTCGACGGGCTGGTGTGCGCGGTGCTGCTGCGTTCGCTGGACCTGATCGACGACATCACCTTCGTGCACCCCAAGGACGTGCAGGACGGCGTCGTCGAGGTCACCGACCGGGACATCCTGACCAACCTGCCCTACGCCGCGGACGCACACATCGTGTTCGACCACCACCACAGCGAGACCCTGCGCAACGCGGGCCAGCGGGCGAACCACGTGATCGACGCCGAGGCGCCGTCGGCGGCCCGCGTGGTCTACGACTTCTACGGCGGCGCCGAGGTGTTCACGAACATCTCCGACGAGCTGATGCGCGCCGTCGACCAGGCCGACTCGGCGCAGTACGAGCTGGACGACATCCTGAACCCGTCCGGCTGGACGCTGATGAACTTCCTGATGGACAGCCGCACCGGACTGGGCCGCTTCCGCGACTTCCGCATCTCCAACTACCAGCTCATGATGCAGCTCATCGACGAGGTGCTGCACCAGGACTCGGTCGAGCAGATCCTGGCCACCCCCGACGTCGCCGAGCGCGTCGAGCTGTTCCACGAGCAGACCGAGAAGTTCGTCGAGCAGCTGCACCGGGTCAGCACCGTCATGGGCGACCTGGTGGTCGTGGACCTGCGCGACGAGGAGGTCATCCACGCCGGCAACCGGTTCATGGTCTACGCGCTCTTCCCGCAGTGCCGGGTCTCCGCGCACGTGATCTGGGGACGCAACAAGCAGAACACCGTGCTCGCCCTGGGCAAGTCGATCCTGGACCGCACCTCGCCGGTCGACCTGGGTGCGATCTGCCTGGAGAACGGTGGCGGCGGCCACCACGCGGCCGGCACCTGCCAGGTGGGCCACGAGCAGGCCGACCACGTGCTGCGCCAGATCGCGGTCACCGTGAACGAGGCGCTGCCCGTCGCCTGAACGGGCGGCACGGCTGCCTAGACTCGCCCGCGTGAAGTGCGTCGTGGTCGGGGCGGGTGCCTGGGGTCTGCCCGCCGCGGCGGAGCTGGCCGGTCGAGGGCACGAGGTCGTGCTGGTCGACCGGCACGGGATCGCCAACCCGCTGTCGTCGTCGCCCGGCCCGACCCGGCTGTGGCGGCTCACCCACCCCGACGCCGTGCGGGTGCGCCTGGCGCAGCGCAGCGTGGAGGCGATGGAGCGGTTGGCGAGCCGCAGCGGCCGGACCGTGCACCTGCGCCGTGGGCTGCTGTGGCGCGACGACGTGTCCCTGCCGGCCGTGCGGGCCGCCCTCGACGAGGTGGGGGTCGGTCACCGCGTGGTGGCCGCGGCGGACGTGGCGACGCTGTTCCGCGGCCTGCGCCCGGACGGCCGGGACGCCGTGTGGCAGGAGGACGCCGGCCCGGTCCTCGCGGCCGAGTCGATGGCGGCCCAGGCCGGACTGCTGGCGGCCGCCGGCGGGACCGTCCGGACCGGGCAGGTCGTGGTCGACGTCCGCACGACCAGCGGGGGAGTGCGGCTGTCCTTCGACGACGGCAGCGCCCTGGATGCCGACGTGGTGGTCCTCGCCCCGGGGCCGGGTGCAGCCCCGCTGCTCGAGATGGTGGGCCTGTCGATCCCGTTGGGTCCGCACCTGGAGCAGGTCGTGCACTTCGGTGAGCCGAGCGGCGGGACCGCCACGGACGACCTGCCCTGCCTCTTCGACGGTCCACGCCTCGACGGTCCACGTCTCGACGGGCACGGCCCCGACGGACGGGACGGCGTCGAGCCCGGCCTGTACGCGATGCCGACCCCGGGCCGTGGCTACAAGGTCGGTCTGGACCGTCCGCTGCGGGACTACGTGGAGGGCGACCTCGACCGGACCCCGGACGAGGCCGTGGTGGCGGCGACGCGCGACCGGGTGGCCCGCGACCTGACCGGCGTCCCGGCCCGCGTCCTGGACGCGCAGGTCTGCAGCTGGACGGACTCGCCGGACCGCCGTTTCATCATCGACACGCTGCCCGGCGGGGTCGTCGTCGCGTGCGGCGACAGCGGCGAGGGGTTCAAGTTCTCCGCGCTCATGGGCATCGTGCTGGCCGACCTCGCGGAGGGCCAGGCGCCGGACCCCGACGTCGCGACGTTCGGCGCCGGTCGGTTCGCCGCCTCCGCGGAGCCGGCCGGGAAGCACGTCCTCGGCCGCTAGCGACCGTGAGGACGGACGGGGACGTCGCCCATACGTCCGTTCTGTCGCACCGTCCCGCTAGGGTCGGCGGGTGCCTGGATCCGACGTTCGCCAGTCGCGCGAGCCCTGGTGGACCAGGCGCGCGAGCGGGCTAGCGCTGACCTCGACCGCGGTGGTCGCGGCCATGGCCACCTTCCTCGTGTCGGCCCAGGCGGCCCTGACCCGCGGGCAGACGCGTACCTGGCTGCTCGCCGTCGGGGCGGTCCTCGCCGGCATCGCCGTCCTGACGAACCTGCTGCAGCAGCAGCGTTTCCGCCGCCAGCGGCAGACCCTCGAGCAGGTCGCCGTGGACGCCGAGGCGGCGCTGACCCTGACGATCAACGGTGTCTTCGCTCCCATCACGAGCTACTTGGGTGAGCTGGTGAGCACCAGCTCGGACGCCGACCGCGCGCACGTTGCCGGCCAGGTGTCCCAGGCCGTCGTCGACGCCGCCGTCACGCTGACGGCCGCGGAGGCGCGCAGCGCGTTCTACCGGCTGGACGGCGACGGGCTGGGCCTGACCCGGGAGAGCTGGGGCGGGCGGTCCATGCAGCCGCGGCCGCGGTTCAGCGGCGGCACGCCCGACGGTGATGCGGTGCTGGACATCGTGCGCCAGGGCGACTTCGTCTTCGTGGACGACGTCGCGGCCAGCCCGATGGTCACCCCGACGACGGGGTCCGGCTACCGCACCGTGGTGGCCGTCGCCGTCACGGCGGGGCCGGTGCCGCTCGGCCTGCTCACGGTGGACGCTCCGGGGCTGGGCGACCTCAGTGAGGACGACGTCGAGCTGGTGCGGGTGCTCGCCAACCTGCTCGGCGCGGCCCAAGGTCAGCTGTGACAGGCGTGGCGGGGCGTATCATCGACCTGGACGAAGGAGGCCCATCGTGGTGAAGCGCGACAAGGTCGTGGACGAGCGTGGCCTCAGCTGGCTGCGCGGCCGGATCAGTCCCGACGAGTACTTCGCCGAGGTGGCGCGCGCTGCCCGCGAGCAGGCCCGCCGCACCGTGCAGGCGCGGGTGACGCACCCGCTGCGTCGCGCCTCCTGATCCGCCGGTCGCGTCCCGGTCAGTCCGCCAGCACCATGAGCAGCGCACGGGCGTAGGCGCGCTCGGCGTCGACGTCGACCTCGCGAAGGGTCCCGTCGCCCGCCCCGGCGCTCACCACGACGGCGAAGCCGGCGCCGACGGACTCCAACCGCACGAACCGGTCGCCGAGCAGCTCGCGGAGCTGGTCCTCGCGCGGGATCCACAGCGCGTCCCGCTGGGCCACCTCGTCCAGCGCCCACTCGGTGGTGCCGTTGAACCCGATCACCCGACCGGACGGCAGGTCGTGCACCTCCACCGTCATGTCGCTGAGGACGAACACGTCGTCGTCCATGTCGCGGTCCGGGATGGCGAACCGGTCGCCGGGGCACGGCGTCCAGGTCAGTCCAGCCGTTTGCAGGCGTCGGGCCAGCTCGAGCGTCAGCATCCGCCCAGTGTGCCGCCGTGGCTGGCGCCCAGCGCGCCGGACGAGCTGGTGGTGGAGCGCGCCGGTCAGCCGGCTGGCTTGGTGGTGCCGAGCGGCGTGCCGGTCCAACCGGGGAACACGGTCCGCGCCTCGTCGAGGGTCGCGCCGCAACGGTTCACCAGGACGTCGGCCAGCACGGCCCGGTAGTCCGTGGTGGCCCGCAGGTCACCCTGCACCAGGTTGTCCGCGGACAACCCCGGCCAGGTGCCGTGCACCTGGCCACCCTGGACCCCGCCGCCGAACATCAGCATCGCGTTGCCCCAGCCGTGGTCCACGCCGTTGGACGCGTTCTCGCTGGTGCGCCGACCGAACTCGCTCATGGTGACCAGGGTGACCCGCGCGAGGTCGTCACCCAGGTCGGTGCCGAACGCCGCGAGCGAGCCGCCGAGGTCGGCGAGCTTGTCGTGCATCCAGCCCTTGCCGACGGTGCCCAGGCCGGCGTGCATGTCCCAGTCGCCCTCGTCGATGGTCAGCACGGCCACGGCCTGCGGCGACTTGATCAGGTGGGCCGCGTCCTTGAAGGCCTTGCCGAGGTCGCTGTTCGGGTAGCTCGCCCCGTTGGCGGGCTGGTAGCCGTCGTTCGCGAGGTCGGCGGCGCTGGCCAGGCCGGCGACCGTCGATCGGGCCGGGTCCCCGACCGTCGGGGTGGCGGAGGCGTGCAGCTGGGTCAGCGCGGCGCTCCACCGCGCCCGGTCGGCGCTGCTGGAGGCACCGCTCAGGGCGAAGTCCGCGATCGAGCGCATGCTCACCTCGGGGTTCGGGCCGGCCAGCGAGCGGGGTGAGCGGCCCCCGATGGTGGTGGCCCGGAACGGGGCCTGGGCGACCGGCTCCGGATGCAGGCCGAGCGTGCGGTCCAGCCACCCCGTGCGGATGCTCGAACCGGCTGCGGCACGCTCGATCTCCTCCATGGCCGAGAAGTGCGATCGGTTGGGGCTGGTCATCCCCGCGGCGTGCACCACCCCGAAGGTCCCGTTGTCCCAGAACGGCTTCAGTGCGGACAGCGCGGGGTGCAGCCCGAACCGCGAGTCCAGGGCGATGGTGCTGGCCTGCGGGACGGCGATGCTCGGCCGGGCCTTGTAGTAGTCCGGGTCACCGACCGGCACGACAGCACTCAGCCCGTCGAAGCCGCCGCGCAGGAACATCACCAGCAGCACGTCGGTGCCGGCCGACGTGGACGCGTCGGCGTAGCGCACGGTGAGGTGCTCCGAGACAGCCAGTGCCGCGCCCACCCCGAGCACGCCGGTGAGCAGGCTGCGGCGCGAGAGCCGGTGCGCTCGACGGCCCTCCTCGCAGCCGCTGCAGTCGGTGCTCGGCAGTTCGGACTGGTTCATGGCGTCCCTCGTGGTCATCGGTAGAGCTGGTACGGGGAGTCGAGGAGCAGGCTGACCCACTCGGCCAGGCGCCAGGTGACGGCGGCGGAGTCCGCCCGCAGCGGGCTGGTCGCGGTGACCCCGAGGAAGGTGAGCACGGCCGTGCGGTCCGCGGCGGCCAGCGTCCGGCCGAACAGCTTCGTGGCCACGGCGTCCACCAGGGGGCCGTGGGTCGTGGGCAGCGCCGCCGGGTGCACGAAGGTCAGCAGGTTCGGCCGCGTCAGGGTCGTCGGCCACCAGCCGGCGGTCAGCGACCTGGTGAAGTTCCAGCGCTCGAGCGTTGCCGAGGTCGAGCCCCAGGCGGCCGAGGCCAGCGGATAGCCGTCCGGCGTCGGCCAGTTCATCGGCGACTGCCCGGCCTCGCCCATCGCGTAGACCAGCGCCTTCACGCCCTCGTAGCCGGTGGCGTCGATGCCGAGACCGAGGCTGCGCACGTTGGCGACGGTGGCCTCCAGCGGGCGCCGGGTGACCGCGCCCCAGCTGGCCCGGAACTCCGCGGACAGGAACATCATCCGCAGCACCGGGGCGATGGCCGTGTCGTTCTTGAGGTAGGTGGTCACCATGCGTGAGACCAGCGCCGGCGGCGGGGTCTCGGCGACGAAGTACTGGGCCAGCTTCGTGCACACCCGGCGCGCGGTCGCCGGGTGGTGCGCGAGGTAGGTGAGCATCGACCGGGCCACGGCCAGCCCGGCCGGGCGGCTGTTGTTCACGCTCTTCCAGCCGAGGACCTTGACCGCCCCGGTCCAGTGGTACCAGGGCTTGTACTCGAACTCGCCGGACTCGTTCTCCACGCTGAGCCCGGTGAGCACCCGGGTGCTGTTCAGGACGTCGGTCTCGGTGTAGTTCCCGACGCCGAGCGTGTGCAACTCGAGCAGCTCACGGCCCTGGTTCTCGTTGGGGTGCGCCTTCCGGCTGGACCGGTTGTCCAAGAACGTGAGCATGGCGGGGTGCTGGCTCGCCGCCAGCAGCAGGTCGGAGTACTTGCCGAGGGCCTTGGTGCGGATCGTGTACTGGTAGTGGGCCCGGGACTCGTCGACCCCGTCGGACATGACGGCCACGTTGAGGTGGTTGGTCCAGAAGTCCGTCATCACCGCCTGCAGCTGGCGCGAGGACCAGCACAGCCGGGCCACGTGCTCGCACTGGATCTGGAACTTGTGCTCCCAGCCCTTGAGGCCGCCCTCCTCCAGCAGGCTGCGGACCTGCCAGATCGGCATGGACTGCTTGGCGAACCGGGTCGCGATGCGCTCGAACGTGGCGTCGTTGAGCCGCGCGGGGTTGAGCTGGTAGTCGAGCCACTTCGCGGCGCCCAGCCGGGTGATCGACGCGACCAGGGCTGGTGTCGCACCCCCGGTGGTCCGCTGGGCGAGCAGGGTGGCCTGGGTCCGGTTCACGTAGTAGCTACCGGTGGTCGGCGGCGCGGCCTGGGCCGGTGCGGCGGTGGCTAGGGTGCCGACCGCGCTCGCCGCGGCGCCGGCACCGGCGACCGCGAGCAGCAGGGCACGCCGGCCCACCGGGTTCTGGTCAAGCTCGAGCACGACGTCGTCGGTCACGGGTGTCCACCCCTCGCACGGCCGCGGTCGCGAGCCGAGATCCTGACGGTCCGTCGTCCAGCGGTGACCCGAACTTGACCGTTGTCCCACGAATGGCCGAAACGTCACCCGTGCGGGTCAGACTAGGGCGACCGGCCGCCCGCCGAATACTCCCGCTCGCGGACCGGGCACGATGGGGGACCGATGCTGCTCACCGACCTGGTTCCCGAGGCGCCCGACGCCGACTCCCTCTACGACGCCTTCACCACCTGGACGTCGGAGCAAGGGATCGAGCTGTACCCGGCGCAGGACGAGGCCCTGATCGAGATCCTCAGCGGCAGCCACGTGATCCTGTCGACCCCGACCGGCTCCGGG
The DNA here is from genome assembly GCF_039541115.1 of Angustibacter luteus. Lineage (NCBI taxonomy): Bacteria > Bacillati > Actinomycetota > Actinomycetes > Kineosporiales > Kineosporiaceae > Angustibacter > Angustibacter luteus. The sequence goes on along the minus strand of NZ_BAABFP010000005.1, from coordinate 777,802 downwards.
AAGTCGCTGGTGGCTACGGGCGCGCACTTCGCGGCGCTGGCCACCGGTCGGCGCAGCTACTACACGGCGCCCATCAAGGCGCTGGTCAGCGAGAAGTTCTTCGCCCTGTGCCAGCAGTTCGGCTCCGCCAACGTGGGCATGGTGACCGGTGACGCAGCCGTCAACGCCGGCGCTCCCATCATCGCCTGCACCGCCGAGGTGCTCGCCAACCTCGCGCTGCGCGAGGGCGAGTACGCGAACATCGGCCAGGTCGTGATGGACGAGTTCCACTTCTACGGCGACCCGCAGCGCGGCTGGGCCTGGCAGGTGCCGATCATCGAGCTCCCGCAGGTGCAGTTCGTGCTCATGTCGGCGACCTTGGGCGACGTCACGTTCTTTGCCGGCGACCTGACCCGCCGGACCGGCCTGGCGACGTCCGTGGTGTCGGGCACCGAGCGCCCGGTCCCACTCAGCCACAGCTACGTCCTGACGCCCCTGCACGAGACCCTGGACGAGCTGCTGACCACCCGGCAGAGCCCGGTCTACGTCGTGCACTTCACCCAGGCTGCCGCGCTGGAGCGGGCGCAGGCGCTGATGAGCACCAACGTGGCGACCCGTGAGCAGAAGGACGCGATCGCCGCGCACATCGGGGCGTTCCGGTTCACCTCCGGCTTCGGCAAGACGCTGTCGCGGCTGGTGCGGCACGGGATCGGGGTTCACCACGCCGGGATGCTGCCGCGGTACCGCCGGCTCGTCGAGCAGCTCGCCCAGGCGGGTCTGCTCAAGGTCATCTGCGGTACGGACACGTTGGGCGTCGGCATCAACGTGCCGATCCGGACGGTGGTCCTGACCGGCCTGACGAAGTACGACGGTCACCGCCAGCGCCGGTTGAACGCCCGCGAGTTCCACCAGATCGCCGGCCGCGCCGGCCGGGCCGGCTACGACACCAGCGGGTACGTGATCGTCGAGGCACCCGAGCACGTCATCGAGAACGAGCGCGCCCTGGCCAAGGCGGGCGACGACCCGAAGAAGCGCCGCAAGGTGCAGCGCAAGAAGGCACCGGAGGGCCAGGTCACCTGGTCGCAGGAGACGTTCGAGCGCCTGGTGGAGGCCGAGCCGGAGCCGCTGAAGAGCCGGCTGCGGATCACGCACTCGTTGGTCCTGAACGTGATCAGCCGCCCGGGGGACACCCTGTCGCACTTCCGGCACCTGCTGCGGGACAACCACGAGGCCGGCCCGCAGCAGCTGCGGCACGTGCGGCAGACCGTGGCGATCTACCGGGCGCTGCTGGCGGCGGGGGTGGTGGAGCAGCTCGCGCAGCCGGACGAGACCGGGCGACGGGCCCGCCTGACCGTCGACCTGCAGGTCGACTTCGCCCTCAACCAGCCGTTGTCCACCTTCGCCCTGGCCGCCTTGGAGCTGCTGGACGTCGAGGCGCCGACGTACGCGCTCGATGTGCTCTCGGTGCTGGAGGCGACGCTGGACGACCCGCGGCAGGTCCTGCTCGCGCAGCAGTTCCAGGCTCGCGGCGAGGCCGTCGCCCAGATGAAGGCCGACGGCATCGAGTACGAGGAGCGGATGGACCTCCTGGAGGAGGTCACCTGGCCCAAGCCGCTCGCCGAGCTCCTGGAGCACGCGTTCGCGACGTACAGCGCCGGGCACCCGTGGGTCGCGGACTACGAGCTGTCCCCGAAGTCCGTCGTCCGGGACATGCACGAGCGCGCCCTCGGCTTCGGCGAGCTGATCAACCTCTACGGCCTGTCCCGGTCCGAGGGGCTGGTGCTGCGCTACCTGGCCGACGCCTACAAGGCGTTGCGCCGCACCGTGCCCGAGGCCATGCGCAGCGAGGCGATCGTCGACCTGACCGAGTGGCTGGGCGAGATCGTCCGGCAGACCGACTCGAGCCTGCTCGACGAGTGGGAGCAGCTCGTCGACCCGAACCGCCCGGACGCGCCGGCCCAGGTGGACGCCGCGCCCCGACCGCTGACCGCCAACACCCGAGCCTTCACGGTGCTGGTGCGCAACGCGCTCTTCCGGCGGGTCGAGCTGGCTGCCCTGCGCCGCTGGGGCGACCTGGGCGCCCTCGACGAGGGGGCCGGCTGGGACGCCGAGCGCTGGCGCGCGGCCCTCGACCCGTACTTCGACGACCATGACGACATCGGCACCGGGCCCGACGCGCGCGGTCCGCAGCTGCTCCAGGTCGAGAAGACGTCGGCGACCTGGCGGGTCCGGCAGGTCCTGGACGACCCGGCGGGGGACCACGACTGGAGCATCGAGGCGGACGTCGACCTCGCGGCGTCCGACGAGGCGGGCACCGCCGTGGTCACTCTGCGGAACGTGTCCCTCTCGTGATCCACAGAATTTGTTAGACCCCTTGACAGATTATTTGCGAGGAGTCTTTACTAACCCCCGTGACGCTCCCCAGCACGCGGTCCGGACTGCGCCGGAACCTGCGCCCGACGGCGAAGGTGCTGCCCGAGCACGCCCGCAGTCACAACCGGTCGCTGGTCCTGCAGTCGCTGTTCCACGCCGGGCCGTCCTCGCGGGCCGACCTCAGCCGTGAGACGGGGCTGACCCGGGTCACGATCAGCGACCTGGTCTCCGAGCTCATGTCCGACGGGCTGCTCAGCGAGCTCGGGGCGAAGCCGGGAAGCCGGGTCGGCAAGCCGGCCACCCTCGTGGGGCTGCGCAGCGAGGCGAACCACATCCTGGCCGTCGACCTGTCCGACGAGGATCGGCTCTGCGGAGCGGTGGTGGATCTCAGCGGCGCCATCCTGGAGCGTCGGGACGTGGCCCTGGAGGGCCGTACCGGCGACGCCGCCGTCGCGCTGGTCGTGGACCTGTGCCGCGACCTGCTCGCGCTGACGGACCGTCCCCTGCTCGGGGTCGGCGTCGCCACCCCCGGCCTGGTCGACGAGGACGGCGTCGTCCTGCAGGCACCCAACCTCGGCTGGACGGCGCTGCCGCTCGCACAGGTCCTGGGAAACGCCCTGAACCTGCCCGTGCACGTGGCGAACGACGCGAACACCGCGGCGTTGGGGGAGTTCACCTTCGGGGACGCCGGGGAGCACGGCCTGATGCTGGTCCGGGTCGGCAAGGGTGTCGGCGCCGGCCTGCTCATCGAGGGGATGCTGCTCGCCGGTCAGCACCTGGCGGCCGGCGAGATCGGCCACATGACCATCGACGAGCGCGGCGAGCAGTGCGCCTGCGGGCGCACGGGCTGCCTCGAGACGATCCTGTCCGCCCCCGCCCTGCGGCACGCGCTCGAGGGCCTGGACGACGCGGCCGCGCGCAAGGTGCTGACCCGCGCCGGTCGGTACCTCGGGACGACCATCGCCCCGATCATCAGCGCCCTCGATCTGCGCGAGGTCGTGCTCAGTGGTCCGGCCGAGCTCCTCGGCGGCCCGCTGCTCGACACCGCGCTCGGCGTCCTGCGACGCCGGTGCATGCCCGTGGTCGGCGAGGACGTCGACCTCCGTCTCCCCGCGCTCGGCGAGGACGTCGTCCTCACCGGTGCCGCGGTTCTCGTGTTGTCCGGTCAGCTCGGGGTTTCCTGACCCGCGCTGTGCACCACCAGGTAAGGCGCCAGCAGTGCCCAGGCGATCGCCGTCCGGCGTTCGCTCACATCAGTGCAGGAGGATCCACGTGAAGCACATCCGGTCTGCCGCAGTCGTTCTGGCTGCGGCGGTGGCCCTGACCGCCTGTGGCAGCTCGACGGACTCGTCCGACGACGCGGCCACCGCGGGAGGCAAGACGAAGGTCCGGCTCTGGCTCGTCGGTACCGACACGCCCCAGGCGGCTCGGGACTACGCCAAGGCCACGTTCGAGAAGGAGAACCCCAAGGCCGAGCTCGTCATCGAGCAGCAGGTCTGGGACGGTCTCGTCGACAAGCTGACCACCTCGCTGTCGGGCAGCGACAGCCCGGACGTCGTCGAGGTCGGCAACACCCAGGCGGTCGCGTTCACGTCGGCCGGCGCCTTCAAGGACATCAGTGACAAGAAGGCCGAGCTCGGCGGCGACGACCTGCTCTCGGGCTTCGTCGACGCGGGCAGCTACGACGGCAAGCTCTACGCCGCGCCCTACTACGCCGGCTCGCGCCTGGTGTTCTACCGCAAGGACCTGCTGAAGAAGGCCGGCCTCGAGGTGCCCACCACGCTGAACGACTACATCGCGGCCGGCACCAAGCTCAAGGCCCAGAGCACGAAGAAGCCGTTCTCGGGCATCTACTTCCCGGGTCAGGACTGGCGCAACGCGCTGCCCTACATCTGGTCCGCGGGCGGCGACCTCGCCGTGCAGAAGGACGGCAAGTGGCAGGGCTCCCTGTCCACGCCGGAGTCCGTGGCCGGCCTCAAGCAGGTCCAGCAGGTCATGGCGAACGCGTCCGGTGCGGCCAAGGACGGCAACGAGACGGACCCGCAGGTTCCTTACTGCGCCAACCAGATCGGCATGCTGTCCGCGCCGGGCTGGGTCAAGGGCTCGATCCTGGACCCGAAGGCCGGCTGCCCCAAGGCCGAGGCGAACCTGGGCGTCTTCGCGCTCCCGGGTGCCAGTGCCGGTCAGACCGCTCCGGTCTTCCTCGGTGGCTCGAACATCGCGATCGCCGCGAAGTCCAAGCACCAGGACCTGGCCTACGGCCTGATGAAGGTGCTGCTGAGCGACGGCTACCAGACCGAGATGGCCAAGGCCGGCCTGATCCCGGCCAAGAAGTCGCTGTTCCCCGCCCTGGGCACGGACGACGTCGCCAAGGCCATCGGCCAGGCCGCCAGCAACACCAAGAGCACCCCGGCCGCTCCGGGCTGGGCGAACGTCGAGTCCGACAAGATCCTCGAGGACCTGTTCGTCCAGATCGCCAAGGGTGGCGACGTGCAGCAGCTGGCGACCGCGGCGGACGCCAAGATCACGGCGGCGCTGAACCGCTGACCGTCGTCCGGCAGCTCCACCTGAACAGCACGACCTGAACAGCACGAGCCCTTCGCGATGATGGGCTCCGACCGAGGAGACACCATCCATCGCACCAGGGAGGCAAGGGTGAGCGGCGCCGTCGCAGCTCGCATCAAGCGCCGTTCACCCTTGCCCTACCTGTTCCTCGCGCCGACCTTCGTCCTGCTGGTCGTCCTCACCGGCTACCCGCTGGTGCGGCTGCTGGTGATGTCGACGCAAAAGTACGGACGGGCGCAGGTGTTCGGCGCCCCACCGGAGTTCGTGGGGCTCGCCAACTACCGCGCGGTGCTGACGGACCCCACCTTCTGGACGGTCCTGGCCCGCAGCGCCGTGTTCTGCGTGGTCAACGTGGCGATCACGATGGCACTGGGCATGCTGGTCGCCCTGCTGCTCACCAAGCTCGGCAAGTTCATGCGGCTCACCGTCACGGTCGGTCTGCTGCTGGCCTGGGCCATGCCCGCCCTGACGGCGATCGTCATCTGGGGCTGGATGTTCGACACCCAGTACGGCGTCCTGAACTGGCTGCTCAGCGCCGCCGGGATGAACATGCTCGGCCACTCGTGGCTGATCCAGCCCATCTCCTTCTTCTTCGTGGCCACGGTGGTCATCACCTGGCAGTCGATCCCGTTCGTGGCCTTCACGCTCTACGCGGGTCTGACCCAGGTGCCCGAGGAGCTGATCGAGGCCGCTGAGCTAGACGGCGCCTCGGCGTTCCAGCGCTTCCGGCTCATCACCTACCCGCTGCTGCGCCCCGTCATCATGCTGCTGACGATGCTGTCGGTGATCTGGGACCTACGGGTCTTCACCCAGATCTTCGCCCTGCAGGACGCCGGCGGCATCACGGCCAAGACCAGCACGATCGGCGTGTACATCTACCAGCTCGGTGTCGCGCAGGGCCGGTTCGACACCGGCAGCGCCATCGCCGTGATCCTCGTGGTCATCATGCTGGCCGTCTCGTTCGTCTACGTGCGACAGGTCATCCAGGAGGACGTGTCATGAGTGCCGCGCTCGACTTCCCGGCGAGCCCGCTGGAGGGTGTCGCCCGCGCCTCGCAGCGCTCGGTGGCCGCTGGTCGGGGCCGGACCCGCAAGCGTGTGCAGCGGGTGCTGTTCACGGTGGCCGGTCTCGTGGTCTTCGTCGTCTCGGTCTTCCCGGTGTACTGGATGGTCAGCACGGCCCTGCTGCCCAACCGCAAGATCCGCAGCGTCGACCCGACGTTCGCCCCGATCTCGCCGACGCTGGACAACTTCCGCACGGTGCTCAAGCGCGACACCCAGTTCCCGTTCCTGGACGCCCTGCGGGTGAGCCTGTCGGTGACGACCGTCGCGGTGGCCGTGGCCCTGGTGATCGGACTGCTCGCCGCGCTGGCCATCACCCGGTTCACGTTCCTCGGCCGGCGTGGCTTCATCTTCCTGATCATCGCCATCCAGATGCTGCCCGGCGAGGCGATGATCATCTCGCTCTTCCGCCTGCTCGACGGCTGGCACCTGACGAACACGGTGCTTGGCCTGTCCGCCGTCTACGTGGCGGCGGTCCTTCCCTTCACCATCTGGACCCTGCGAGGCTTCGTGGCAGGCATCCCGGTCGAGCTGGAGGAGGCCGCCATGATCGACGGCTGCTCGCGGCTGCGCTCGTTCCGTTCCATCACGCTGCCGCTGATCGGGCCGGGCCTCGTCGCGACGGGCGTGTTCGCGTTCATCCAGGCGTGGAACGAGTTCGTCCTGGCCCTGGTGCTGATGAACCGCCCGGACCACCTCACGCTGCCGGTGTGGCTGCGCTCCTTCCGCCAGGTCAACAGCGGCACCGACTGGGGGGCGATCATGGCCGGCTCGACGCTGATGACGATCCCGGTCATCGTGTTCTTCCTGTTCGTCCAGGGACGGATGGCCTCGGGGCTGGTCTCCGGCGCGGTGAAGGGCTGACGTGGACGACGTGAGAGGGATCGCGGCCCGGGTCCTGCTGGCCTCGTTCGACGGTCCGACGCTGCCCGGCTGGGCGCGGCGGCGGCTCGAGCAGGGCCTCGGTGGGATCTGCCTGTACGGCACCAACATCGTGGACCGCCCGCAGATCGCCGCGCTGAACCGCGCGGTGCACGAGGCGAACCCGCGCGCGATCACCTCGCTGGACGAGGAGGGCGGCGACGTCACCCGGCTCTACTACCTCGAGGGCAGCCCGCACGCCGGGCACGCCGTGCTCGGCCGGGTGGACGACGTCGACCTCACCCGCGCGGTGGCCGCGGACGTCGGCACGCAGCTGCTCGAGCACGGCGTCGACCTCGACCTCGGTCCTGTCGCCGACGTGAACTCGACCCCGGACAACCCGGTCATCGGCGTGCGCAGCTTCGGCGCGGACCCCGTCCTGGTCGGACGGCACGTCGCAGCCTGGGTCGAGGGCGTGCAGAGCGCCGGGTCGGGGGCCTGCCTGAAGCACTTCCCC